>AGAU01000192.1 GCA_000224765.2 SAR324 cluster bacterium JCVI-SC AAA005
CCCTGCACTCAGAAATATAACAACTCCTCAATCTCACTATTTGTTGTGCTGTGAGTGAACCTATGGTCCTTCAGCACAGATTGACACGCACAGGAAGAGACTTTCGTGCACTGGCTGCTCATCTATCTCCACACTATCACCTATTTATCCCTGATACTCTTAGACGAGGTCGCTCACATTGGGCACAAGATCCAATGACAGAATATACCGTCCCATTCTACGTGAAACAGGCAGTTGCCCTCTTAGAGCATTTCCAGATAAAGCGTTGTGGCTGGACCGGAACTTCGATGGTTTGGATCATAGGCATACTGCTTGGAGCCACCAGTTTGCAGAAGTACTTGGTAGGACTCCGTGATCAACGATATCGGTCGGAGTTACCCAACGGAGCGATTCGGCGGATTACCAAGTACGTTTTCAGGCACCCGACTTTCAACAATTTTCAGGAATTGAAGCAGTACTTTCAGTAGGTCTACCAGCCTTTTGGCTGGCTTAGTGATCCGGAATAGCAGGAGTTGGCCGTTTCCTCAACTAGGAGAAAAGATGATGGTAGATAGACCATTCACTACGATGTACATTCATCAGAGCCCTCTGCCCAGGCACCCCAAGGGGAGATTTGTGAGAGATGCATGAGAAGATCTGTTGTTCAGTAATGATTCTTCGAGGTGAATTTTATGATAAGTCCTATTGTTGCGGAACAAATGACGACTAGAGGGCCAATGGGAAGGTTATTCACCCTTCCCAACTGTGGACATGCACCCTATTTGAACACTCCCGAATAAATCGGTCTTCTAAAGAAATTCTTGCAGGAAATTTTCCACCAAGTATCCTAAACATTTGCTTGTGACTGCTGTGACCAGTCACAAGCTTGACGGAGATGCTCTTTCTCTCCTTTTTCATTGAGGAGTGGCGATATCTCCTCCCAAACTTGCTGGTGATAGTTCTGTAACCAATTCCATTCATCCTCTGTAAGCAACTCTTCGCAGACTAGTTTACGCTCAAAAGGGATTAGGGTCAGCGCGTCAAAGCAAAGCCACTCTTTACCATCTGGATGCTTCGGATGCTGCAAAGCTGGCTGCACAACATAGAGATTTTCCAAGCGAATTCCTCCCCAACCCGTTCGATAGTATCCAGGCTCATTAGAAATGATCATTCCAGACTGAAAACCAACATCTCCAGCAAAGGCTGATATGCGTTGTGGCCCTTCGTGCACCCCAAGGAAAGCTCCTACGCCGTGACCAGTTCCGTGTCCGAAATCAAGTCCTTCATTCCATAATAAAGATCGAGTCACACCATCCAGCACAGCACCATTCGTACCCGCAGGAAAAACCTGGCGGGCAAGTCGAATATGTGCTTGCAGCACCCTCGTGTAGCATCTTTGCTGCTCAGCATCAGGCTCTCCCCAGATCATCGTACGAGTTGCATCGGTTGTTCCTCCTCCGCACTGAATGCCAGAATCGACCAATAGGAATTCACCATCTGTCAGAATTTTCTCTGTACTCGGATTGCTGTAATGAACAATCGCTGCGTTGGCGCCAGCTCCAGCAATTGTTTCAAAACTCAAGTCTGCAAAATCTGGCCGTCTCTCGTAGTAGCACCTTAGCCATCTAGCATATTGTTGCTCACTTACCTTTTCACTATTCCGCTCAGCTTGCTTCAGTCTAGCAAGACTCTGAATTTTTCCAACTGCTGCCTGTCGGTGAGCGTAGCGAATACGCTGCAATTCGACCTCATTCTTTAGAGCACGCGGCATGATAACTGGACTTTCTGCTTCCAATACTTGGGCAGATTGATCTTGTAGTAGCAGCAAGGTGCCCATTGTAGCCCCTTGCGGATCCAAACACACACATGCGGAATCATCCCCTGCTAATTGCTTCAATGTAGGAGCATAGTCCTCATATGGATGGAACGTCCAATCCGTTAGTGATTGCAATTCTACACTAGCAGGAAAATGACAAAAGCAGATTGCTTCTGTCTTGGAAATCAGCGCATAGGATTCGAAGACTGGATTACAAGGAACATCTTTTCCGCGCAAATTAGTCAACCAGGCAATCTCATCTAGCTGAGTCAACAAGAAATGTGTAGCCCGATGCTTGTCCAATTGGTCACGCAATTCAGTCAACTTTTCTGAGGTGGAACGACCCGTCCAAGAAAGTGGCAACAAATTGGGTTCTACCCGTTCAGATATCGCAATTGATCCAGTCTGATCAACCAAGTTGCCAAGCACTGGTACCAACTCAGACTGGCAACTCAGCAGTGCCTGCGACCAACTGCGCCAACTCCGTGGGCTAACTGTGAACGGATCTACTCCAAAACGACACCCAATCGATTGCTCTGCAAGCCATTCCATGATGTCTGGAACTCCGGTGAGTCCTAGTTTTCGGATTTCAAAATGATCTCCGCTTTGTGCATCTGCTTGAATATGATAGCGAGAATCCACAAAGAGTTGCGATCGTCCTTCTCGCAGAACGATCGCAGTACCAGCAGATCCATTGAATCCACTCAATGCTTCCAAACGACGGTGGTGTAGGGGCACATACTCGTTGAGGTGCTCATCTGTCGTTGGCACTAAATAGCCATCTAATTCAGATTCCTGAATCAACTTCTGTAGCTGAGACAGACGACTTGACATTTGCAAAACTCTTTTGATTTGCGACTAGTTTATGTTGGCCTCGAAGGCCAACATTTTTTGGGGAATGTGAGGAAAAATCAGAACAGTTTGATCGGTGATTTAACACCTTCGGTAGGATAGCGTGGGCGTGGGCGACTGGATGGGCGTGTCCCATATTCTGGTTTCACTCTGAATGGATTGAAGTTCCGTCGATGAGTATCATCATCTTCCAACACCGAGCGTCGGAGTGACCTGTAATTAAGAGGGTAAATCGGCGGACTTCCAGTATTGCTCTCCACCATGCTGTTAACTGAACGGCCTCTACGAACCTCAGCTCGGTATGCTTGATCATAGTAACCACTTTGATAACCAGCACGAGACTGTGTTCGATGCTGCTGAAGCTGCTCATAGTTAATGGTTGGGCCCCGCGGCGCCATTGGCTTTCCACCAGTTATTCTCCGCGCTTCGGCTTCCTGTACTCCAAAATAGAGTAAACCAAAGCACATCCACACAATCCATGATTTCATAATTTTATCTCTTTTCTCTAGTTTCAGATTTATGATAAGAGATGTGCAAATATCAAACAAATATTTTAACATCTTCTTCCATTGAAGATGTTTAGGTTAGACTACGAATCAAATCAATAGCCCATTCCTCTTCCTGATAAGCAGAAGAATTTGCGGCCACACCACCCTGCGAAATCAGAATTTCAGGGGCTTGGTCCAGTGGGGGCTGTGTGGGCTTAATACGCTTCACTACTGTGCTAGGAACTATCATCTGGACGTCTTCTTCGCGCAACGTCTGGATCATCTCACGCATCTTATAGCTGCGCATCAACTGCCCCAATATGCGTTTGGTGTACAGATCCAGAAGATTGGGCCCCTCACGATGGAAAAGCGCAAACCATTGTAAAGAATCTTGGGTGTGGATCATCGCTGTACCATTGAAAAGCGGAAGGAAGGTCGCTGGCACCTCATCATTCCAAGCAATCAATGTACAGTCGCCAAAAGCCTGTTCTGGCGTAGCACGGGTGTCTAAAAGAGCTTGAAGCAACTGCGGGGCAATATTGGGATAGGGCGTCAACAGGTTTCGCAGATGATCACGGCGATTTCCTTGTTGCCAGGCTTCTACACAATGCGCCTCACACTCTCCATCGACATGGCAGATTGGACAAACGAGATCTATTCGACTGGCGATCTGAAGTTGATTCATCATTTTGATAGTGGTTCTGCTTCCAACAGGTAGGTTTTGGCTCCAGTGATCTGAACTGGCACTAATTCTCCTGGCTCAGCGTCACAGTTGGCAATCACAACCGAGTGGTAGCCTCGACTCCTTCCGTTGAGCCGACTTGGATCCTTTAAATAGGGGCCTTCGACCAAAACCTCCTGCAAACTACCGATCAAAGCCTTAGTTTTTGCTTTCACAATCGGCTCCTGTAACTCCAATAGCCGGCGTAATCTCTCGACCTTGACCTCTTCTGGCAATTGTCCTGAATATGCCGCTGCAGGTGTCTCTGGCCGTGGAGAATACTTAAATGCAAAGATCTGGTCGTAATGAACGGTTTGGATTGCTTGCAAAGTCTGTTCGAAATCCTCTTCTGTTTCTCCAGGAAAACCAACAATCATGTCGGTTGACAACGTTCCCTGTGGTACGTAACGGCGATACAAAGCGACTTTTTCCAGATATTTTTCCAAGGTATACCAGCGACGCATTCGACGCAGTACACGATCTGAACCTGACTGCAGAGGTAGGTGGAGTTGTTCACATAGACTTGGTAACTCAGCAAATCCTTCCGCAAGTTCTTCTCGAAAATCTTTGGGATGTGGTGATGTAAATCTTATGCGTTGCAGCTTTTCAATCTTGTCCATTCGCCTTAGCAATTCGATAAAATCGACACCATCTGCCTTGTACGAATTGACGTTCTGCCCAAGTAAACAAATTTCACGAACTCCCTGAGTAACTAGATTTCTAGCTTCCTGCAAAATATTTTCTGGTTCCCGACTCACCTCTAAACCCCGCGTCACAGGGACAACACAAAAAGAGCAAAAATTATTACACCCTTTCGTGATCGCAAGATGAGCCTTTAGGTTAGCTCCTTTTGATAAAGAAACTTCCTCTGGGATAAAATTTCTGACTTTTTGACGAGGAGCTACACGATTTGTCCTTGCGATACGCTCTCCCTGATCAACTTCTGCTAAGAGTTCAGGGAGTTCGAATAGATTATCTGTACCAAAGACCAAATCAACACTACGTTCTCTTGCAAGAATTTGCTGACCTTCCTGTTGGGCAACACACCCACCAACTCCAATTTTTAGCTTAGGATTAGCTTGCTTCAGTTTCCGTAGCCGGCCTAGCAAGCTATAGACTTTTTGCTCTGCCTTATTTCTAACAGAGCAGGTGTTAAGCAGAATCAAGTCGGCTTCTCCAGCCTCATCTGTGTACTGATAATTTTCCTGATTCAAGATTTCAAGCATTTTATCGCTATCGTACTCGTTCATCTGACAACCAAAGGTTGCTATGTGCACCTTACGTTTAGGCAAAGTCGATTTCATGAAGTAGTCAAATTAGTTAGGTATTAGGCTAGTTCAACAGGCTGTAACGGACTTAGGTCCATTTCTACGGCACAGATAGAGCATGCTATGTCCTGCAGATCTTGAGGATATTCCACATAATGAGACTTACCATTATTTTGCCAGAGTGTCTCCTCGAGCTGTAAGCCGTGGGCCGTTGGACGGACAAACTCATACCACTCCATGCGATACAAGTTCTGCAAGCTTTTCAGCACAAAGTATTGGTCACTTTCGTTCCTGAATCCACGATCAGGTTGAGCCACTGCTTTCGACTCCTCAGTACGTTCTAAGATCGCCCTAAAATCGAATTTACCCCATAAGAAATGAACCGAAGGCATGACGGGATCGTGATCAACTTTAAAAACGAAATAGTTTTGACGCCGGAATGTATAAGAATTCAATGTGGCCTTTTTTACTCAAGTACCAGTGGATTCGAATTTGATTAAATTGACCTAATGGATCTCTTTTTTGCAAGAAAAACTTTAGTCAACAAGCTGAACTACAGTGAAAAACTCTTTTCTCTTTTGTGTCATTTATCTTGCAAGAAATCAGGTATATAGGAATGATTTTTTAGTTAATCTTTTCATAAAAATGCTCTCTTCAAAGAGACAATGACACTTCGCTCACTGCAATTCCTAATTCTGCTAATAATCTTTTGGTGGGGTTCTCCAACACCCAGTTCCGGAGAATCCTCAAACCAGATCAGCACAGGCAAAGGGAAACCTTCGCTCCAGGCCATTGCAAATCAAAGATATTACGACATTCCTATCAAGCTCAATAAGCGAGTGCAACAAATGCTACGCTACTACACTGAGCGCAAGCATTCCATTCTTAATCGTGGACTTGCTCGTTCTGGGCGATACATGGATATGTTCCGCAGAGAACTACGAGCTTGGGGCCTTCCACAGGACTTGGTGTTCGTTGTTGCAGTGGAAAGTAACTTCAATGAACGCTCTGTCTCAGTCAAGCAGGCAGTTGGGCTCTGGCAGTTCATGTCAACTACGGCACAACAATATCAGCTTAGGGTAGATCCTTGGATTGATCAACGCAGAGATCCACTCAAAGCGACACGCGCTGCCGCACAGCACTTCAAATACCTTTACAAAATTTTTGGTGATTGGGAACTTGTTCTGGCAGCCTATAACGCTGGTGAAGGAAGAGTTCAGCGTGCGGTGAAACGAGCTAAGCAGCAAAAAAAACCAGCTGATTTCTGGTCGCTATCTTTACCTCGGGAAACGCGGAGCTATGTCCCAGCAATCATGGCTACTGCAATCATCTACAAGAACTTAGATTATTTCGGAATCACTGGTGTTGCACTAGAACCTCCAATGGAACAGTCACAGTTCCAAGTACCTGTCGACTTCTCCTTCCAAGAAGTCGCTCAGCGTGCAGGAATGCCGCTAGACGAATTACTCACCTACAATATGGCATATCTCCGAGAGATGCCGCCCATCGATCAGAAACATTACACTATCTACCTTCCACAGAAATATCAGCCTGCACTATGGCAATCTCTTCGCCAGTATGGTGAGCCTTCTTCCCACTGGCTCCAGCACTACAACAGTATGCTGCAAGACACTCCGGAGAATCTACAAACTCTTGAGCGCCACGGTGATTTGAAATATGTACGTGTACAGCGAGGTGAGAATTTATCGACAATTTCGCGCAAATATAACACAACCATCACAAGGCTACTACGCTGGAACCGAGTTCCTAAAAATCAGCTTCTACAGGTTGGACAACGCCTCAAGATGTATGTTGTCAATCGTAAGGTTTTGGAAGACGTTCGAGAAAAAAATCAAAACTTGGAAGAGCGCATCCATGGGACACAGTTTGTTATTCGGGTTCCCAAAGGAGCAACACTATCCGAACTGGCAGAGCGATACCACACAAACATCAAAGAGCTAATGACAATCAATCGCTTACGCTCACCGATGGATCTGCAAGCTGGTCAGTCACTAAAGATTTATGCTCGCCCAAAAACGATTCAAGTTCCCAAAGGAGCAACACTATCCAACTTAGCACAACGCTATGATGTTTCTGTTAAGGAGTTGATGGCTTGGAATAATCTTGCTGCTCCTAATGCTCTGCAGGCGAACCAAACTTTAATCATTGCTCCACCACCCGCACCAACCCCTCAACAACTTGTTCAGGAAAAACAGGTAAGAATCAGGGTTCCCAAGGGAGCAACCCTCTCTGAACTGGCAGAACGCTATAATGTGACCGTCAGCAAGTTGATGGAATGGAACAATCTGAAAAGATCTGATTCACTACTTGCAGGACAACAACTCACCGTATTTAGAGAAATCACACAAAACAACAAAGCAACCCACCGAATTATCCAGGTGCGCATGGGTGATACTCTCTGGGATATTGCTAGAGAACACCAGACTTCTGTTGAGCAACTCTTAGTTCTCAATGATCTTGAAGGAAACGAACCATTACGACTTAACCAAAAGCTGAAGGTACCTGTCCGACCAGGTATTTGAACATATACATAGTCCTTCTTTTTCTCGTCTCATTCGAAATCCCCGATGAAAATCAGCCATCAGGATAAGAAAAATCTACTGATCGAGGCTCTATCTTACATTCAGCGCTTCCGTAACCAGATCATCGTCATCAAATACGGAGGAGCCGCAATGATCGAGGAAGCTCTGAGAACCAGCTTTGCCCAAGACATTGTACTGTTGCAGTCCTTGGGAATGCGGCCGGTCGTTGTGCATGGTGGTGGTCCAGAAGTATCGAAGGTGATCCAGAGCCTAGGCCAGAAAGTATCATTCGTTGATGGATTGAGAGTAACTTCCGCAGAAAATTTGAAGGTCGCTGAAATGGTGCTCTCAGGAAACCTCAATAAAGGGATTATTACTCATTTACAGACTTTTGGGGGAAAGGCCGTTGGCCTTAGTGGGAAGGATGGAAATCTGATTCAGGCCGACAAGAAAAAACTCGCCAGTGGCATCGACCTTGGCTATGTGGGAACTATCAGACAAATCAATCCTGAACTGCTGCACCTACTGATTCGAGAGCAGTTTATTCCGGTTATCTCGCCAATAGGGATGGGGAGCAGCGGTGAGACCTACAACATCAATGCAGATACTGTCGCAGCTGCAATTGCAGTTGCGTTAGAAGCACGCAAGGTGATTTTCATGACTGATGTTGATGGGGTGCTATCAGATGGAAAAGAGTTAATTTCTTATCTAAACACGGCCACTGCAGAAGACTTGATCGCAAACAAGGTGATTTCAGGAGGTATGGTCCCTAAAACTCAGGCAGCGTTGGATTGCGTTAAAGCTAACGTTCGTTCAGCTCACATCATTAACGGAACAGACCCGCATTCTGTAATTGCTGAGCTGTTTACTGATCAAGGAATTGGAACGCAGATTGTGAAGGGCTGAAAGAGGGGCTTAAATTTCGTCAGTTTCAGAGTTGGAAGCATCTGCTGTTTTTGGAGTAACAGCTAGATTTTCATAAGGTTCCCAATTTTCGCTGATAATTCGAAAATCTTGTACGTCCTCTTGAAACTTCAAATACAACGTTTTCCAACCTAAATCACTAAAATCTGAAGAGCTATATTTTTGTAGAAAATGAACGAAGTAGGTACCTTTGCTAAATAGAAAGGTTAGATTCGAAGCTTGTATTTCCCGGCTTTTATTCCTCAGATTAATTCTCTTCTTGTAATGCAGCCATCTTTGCTTATCGAAATTCTCATTTGCAAAATTATCTGAATAGTAATTTAAATAGTCTTCCAAATTTGGATTTTCCCAAGCATCTATCCAAGTGAAAACAAAATTTTTCAGTCTCTCTACTTCTGCAAGATTCTGGTATTTCAAAAGTTTTTCTACTGATTCATCAATCAATATAACAGTGGTTGGCAGCTGTATGTATTGCGCAATCTCCAGAAAGTTTTCATTACTGACTGAAATACACCCCTCTGTTGGAATGGGTCTACTCCCCTCTGTTCCATGTAACCAAATCCCATAACCGGTCTTGCTGTGAAAGAGACGGTCCATCAAGTTCGGGTAGTTTAGGGGAAACGCTCCTGCACCATAGGGCTTCGCTTCCCTGGCGCCATACATTCCTATCAAATCTTTCTCTGACCAAACACCCGTAAACCAGTAAATTCCCGTGGGTGTCTTCAGATCTCCTTCTTCGAACTTGTCACCTGGCACTTTTCCTGTCGTACACGGGTATGCAGCAATCATCTCCCACTTTGGATGGCCCCGATAGACTTCGATTTGACAGTCTTTTTTATCAACAAGTAGAAATGTAAGGTCTGGATTTTCGGACAGGAGTAGGTTGCGGGGGAAAGCAAAGGCTAAATTTGTTATCGAAATAAAGAACAAAAGCGCAGAGATTGCCCAAAAATGGCGAAGAGACAACATGTACTCGTCCTGACGGAATGGAGCTTAACTTTGATCAACCGCATCATGCTTTTGCTGCAGCTTCCGTACCCAGTAGAATCCACCAATTAGCATTGCTACTGGTAATAATGTCAAGAAAGCTGTCGTCAGGTAAAATGCGACTCTCGTATTCTCTGAGGAAGAGAAACAAACCGCACAGGCTAGTACATCAAAATTCAGGAATAGACTGGCCAGGCCAGTAGTTACAACAGCAGGAACGGCTTTCACAACCCTCAAAGCAAGTAGACAAGTGTATATAAAACTGGCCAAACTCCAACCACAAAATACCAGAAGATTTGAGCTGCACGGAGGTTGTCAATTGTTAGTTGCTGGGAAGTGGAATTGAGCCTTTTCAAACAAGCAAGCAAAGCGAGCAGTCCCCCAATCACATGAAGCCCGTGAGCTCCGATAATTAGATAGAAGACGCCTCCGTAAGTACTGGAAGTAATAGTCAGCCCAAAACTAATCAATTGGACCCACTCGTATCCCTGCACACTGACAAAGACTGTTCCCAGAGCAATCGTTAGAGCAAGCAACTGTTTAGAACGTAGAGCCTGCGAGGAGAATACCTTTACAGATTGATGCAGGCAGAAAGCACTCGCCAAAAGAGCCAAAGAGTTTAGTGCTGTTGCAAACACTGGAAGCCGAGGCTGACCCCACGGAGGCCACTCTTCAGAACCAGAGCGAATAATCATATAGGCACTGATCAGTGCTGCAAAAAACATCACCTCTGTCATGATCAGAATTACAGTCGCAAAAATGCTGCTTGAAACCAGTTGTCTACGTTCAGCATTCGAATTTGCTGGAATCTCAGGGGCTACGAGTAAAATCATGAGTTACCGAAGTTGACCATCGACATACCTTTGTTGCTCCGCACAGGTATTGTTGGCAATACAATCCTGCCAGTTCTGCCCATCAGCCTTCATCACATCGCCGGCAACACCAAAGAAGAATACTCCGAGTAAAACAGTAGAAATTATCAGTAGGAACCAGACGTATTTTTTCTCGAAGTTCAGGTGCATAAAATAGGCTGCAACGTAATAGGTTTTTACGAGCGCAATTCCAAAAGCAGTCAACAGTGTCAGCCAGGGAATGCCTAGTTCTGGCCCAATGATGCTGACCACTAAGAGTACTAATAGAAGTACCCAAATCTTCACATAATTCGGGTGTGCGTGTGCTCCAGCCATATTCACTTTGCGATGTAGAGGAGTGGGAAAAGGAAAATCCAGACGATATCGACAAAATGCCAATACAGCCCAATCAATTCAACCCTGTGTGGATTGAAGCCTTTCCTAAGATCAAAGGAGATCAAGGCCATAATAACCATACCTCCGATTACATGCAGAGCATGTAATCCTGTTGCCGTGTAGTAGAAAGACCAGTAAGTATTGGTCAAAGGGGTCTTCAGCAGTTCTGGATCATCAGTGAAGAGTTTTGAGGAATATTCGTAATATTTGACCAGCAAGAAGATGAGGCCTCCACCAATTGTGTACCAGATAAATTTAAATGCCCGGTCAAAATCCTTCTTCTCGGCAGCGTCATGTGCCAAAACAATAAAAAGGCTGGAAGTCAGCAGGACAAATGTATTGAACGCACCTGCTGGAACTTTCGTAAAAACAGCTTCTCCACCCCACCAAGGATTGTTTAGGCGGTACAAAATGTAGCAGGCAATCAATCCACCAAAGATGAAAATCTCTGAGGCTAGTAGCCACCATACCGCGAGTCGTCCAGTTGGGATTCCAGTTGCTGAACGGCTGGTTGCCAAAGGTCCTTGCATAGACATAACGATTCCTCAGAGGGTAATTTCAGGAAGAACCGAGGCTCTTCCCTTTTTCATCATCAGTTGCGATCAGGCATATTTTGAGGCCAGTAGTCTTCCTTATTACCAGGCACACTATATTCGTAGGGCCCGCGATACACTACAGGCAGTTCGGCAAAGTTTCCGTGGGGGGGAGGTGATGGAACTGTCCACTCTAGTGTGTTAGATTTCCAAGGGTTCGCTGGGGCCTTCTCTCCTTTGAACATGCTGACGAAAAAATTGTATGCAAAGACAAATTGAAACAATAGCATGGTCACCATGGAAACTGTTGCAAAGACGCGGATTCCTTGTAGATCGGCTGTAGCCAAATCTGGAAAGTGCTGAAAATTATAAATTCGTCGATGCTGTCCAGCCATTCCAACTAGGAAGAGAGGTAAGAATATACCATTGAACGGAATGATTGTACCCCAGAAGTGGATTTTACCCAGTGTTTCATCCATCATTCTTCCAAACATTTTTGGATACCAGTGGTACAAGCCTGCAAACATCCCAATGATCGCAATGGGGAAAAAAGTATAGTGGAAGTGGGCGATTACGAAATAGCTGTCATGGAAATAGATGTCCAAGGCACTAGAGCCAAGGTAGATTCCTGTGACACCACCAAGCAGAAAGGTAATTAAGAAACCTAGTGCCCACAGCATCGGGGTTCGGAATTCAATTGACCCTCCATAAAGCGTAGCTATGTAACTGAATAAAATTTCGGCGATAGGAATTGAAATCAGCAGAGTTGTAACGAGGAAGATATTTGCCATGCGAGGGTCAATCCCGGCAATAAACTGGTGGTGCGCCCAAACCACAAATGCCAATCCGCCTGTTGCGAAGGTAGTGTAGAGAATTGTCTTGTAGCCAAAGAGTTTCTTGCGAGCAAAGGTTGTCATGATCTCAGCAACGATGCCCAGGGCTGGAAGTAAGACCACATACACCTCTGGATGACCAAAGAACCAGAATAAGTGCTGCCAAAGTATTGGATCACCACCTCCAGAAGGAACGAAGAAAGTTGTACCAATTCGCTGGTCCATCAGAAGCATGATCGATCCAGCGATCAAAGGACCAACTGAAGCCATGAACATGATCGAAGCTAATACGATCATCCAGACCACCATGGGAATGTCTGTCATCCGCATTCCTGGCGCACGAGCATTCATTGAAGTAGTCACAAAGTTGATCCCTCCGATCAGGAAAGCCACAAACTCAAGGGCAACAGCAATCAACCAAAGCGAAGCTCCCCAGTCTGTAAGGTTGTACTCGGCTACTGCTGATAAGGGGGGATAAGAAGTCCAGGCTCCACCGAATCCTCCACCTTGTACAAAGAATGACATGAACAGGACTACTACGCTTAGTAGGAAAATTTGGTAGGATAAACGATTCAATCTTGGAAAGACCATGTCGTCGCAGCCGATCATCAACGGAATCAGGATGTTTCCGAAAGCAGCGATGAGTACGGGCATCGCCACCCAGAAAATCATGATTGAACCATGGTTGGTGATCAGCATGTTGTATTCTCCCGGTCCGACCGTACCGTAGAGCGGAACTTCCATGCCAGGGAAAGCCAACTGCATACGAAAGGCATAGGCGAAGTACCCTCCGACAATTGCCATGAACATTCCCGTAAACATGTACTGCAATCCAATGATCTTATGATCAGTGGAGAAAAAATACTTCATTATGAAGCTTTGTTCGTGATGGTCATGTTCGTGAGCGGCATGACTATCATGGGTGACCGTCGTCTGTCCCATAATTTCTCCTAAAACACTTCTTGGTTAGAAGCTGCTGAGCAGCTTGTCTGTGAAGGATTCGCTGTTTGATACCGTGCTGACGGTCATCTTCTGAAGTCGTTTCTGATAATCACTTTCATAAGTGCGGTTTCGGATTGACTTCATGGCAGCATCGTAGGATTGCTGGTCCTCGTGAATTACGATCGTTGCACCCATGATTCCGTGACCATATCCACAAATTTCTGCACATTGAATGTCATACACTCCAGTCTTGTTGGGTTCAAACCAACCAGTGATTGTACGGCCAGGGATGGTGTCCTGTCGCAGTCGGAAGGCTGGAACAGAGAAGTTGTGCAGAACGTCCCGGGACTCCAATTCGAAGTGGTAGACAGTATCTTTTTTCACATGCAGATCATTGACTGTCGATATATCATCTTCTGTATCTAGTTTACCGTCAGGACCTGAATGGATGAAGAACCAACTCCATTGCTGTCCCACTACTCGAATCTTATCCTCTGCCTGGGGCAAAGTCTGTTTCACATCTACCCAGACTATCACCGTGAAAACGATAATAACTACGTCGAGTGCGATCACGGAGTAGTGTGGATAGTGAGTCCACTTTTTTTGAGAATGTGGATCACCCGAGATATAGGCGGCACGCACACCTTCTCTACGGCGGAAGCGTACCATAAGATAAGTCATGACTGCTAATACCATCACGAACCAAAAACCGACAATGACCGTGATCATATCGAAAAGGAAATCAATATCGGCCGCATACGTTGAAGCACGAGGCATAAAGTATTCAATCATTTTAACTCCCTACAGCACATACAAGATAACGGCTATGATGAATAGCACACACCCCGCGGCAACGAGTCTGAAGGCTTTACTGGCCAACTCATCGCTATCGAGTTTCTTCATGATATGGTCTTCCATCCTACCTCATAGAAATATTCGATCCAACGTCAACACAACACACCAGGCAGGCAGATAAATAATTGATGCAAAAAACACTTTTCTCGCATTCTGCTCATTGCGGTGCAGCCAAAATTGAAGAGTTGGCATTAAGAAACCGACTCCCAAGAGTGTAGCAACAACAAGAAAGAAAGGTCCTGCCTGTTCAAACCAGAATATGGATGCACTGGCCAGAATCAGTAGGGCGATATGCAGCACCATGTGTACTGCGGTCAAACGGCCATCTCCATCAATGCTGGAGAGCATCCGGAATCCGCCTTTCCGGTATTCGTCTTGATACATCCAAGCGATGGCAAAAAAATGTGGCATCTGCCACAGGTAGAGTACCGCAAAGATTGGGAGTACTCCCCATTCCAAAGTACCAGTCGCTGCACTCCATCCCATCAGTGGTGGCAAAGCTCCAGTTATGGCACCAACCCAAGTGTTTGCGACTGTTTTTTGCTTCAATGGGGTGTAGAGCAAAAGGTATGTCAGATGCGTCGTAGCACCCAAAAGTGCAGTGAGCCAACCGGTGAATGCCAAAAGATAGCTGAAACCAACGATGCTCAGCGCAGCCCCTAGTAGAACAGCTTCTTCTTCGCTGACTCGTCCAGTTGGTATCGGACGCTGACAAGTTCTGCGCATGCGGGCGTCTTGTTCACGCTCGAACCACTGATTGAGCACATGCGCACCACCACCGATCAGAAGTGTACCAAAAACCAGATGAAAGATCTTTGTTGGATTACTGGTGACTCCGGGTAGGTAGTATCCCATCATCGCACTTAACACCACCATACCCAATAACCGAGGCTTGCAGAGGTTCCAATAGTCACCGAGGCGACTGCGCCATTGATCAATGGGAAAGAGGAAGGTGATTGACTTAGATCTCATGGAATCCTTGAAGGTTTTTCAAAGTGGAATTACACAAAACCAGTGCGCTTCTCGCAAGATAAAAAACCAACTCTTTCTACTTTTCATAGAATCAAATATCATAAATTTACTTTTTTAGATCTAGCAGCGGTCAAAAAATCAACAATTTTCTAGTGATGCCCAATTTTTATCTGGAATTTCCATCCGCAAGCTGGAGAAATAGGGGATATCTCTTTTGTTGACAGATTCTTCGACTCATTCTTGATACTTCATCATCTGCGGCATCTGTACCGAAGCTGATTTACTCTCGGTCAGAAATATGAGGTTATCAATTAAGTAACAAGGAAAGTAATCATGAAATTTAAGGTTGTTTCGGCTGATGCGACAGATTCATCACAATCCAGTGACGATCCGAAAGTACGTATCAAAGGACTGATTGAGAGTAGCCCTGTTTTTCTATTCATGAAAGGCACCCCTGAAGCACCACAATGTGGATTTTCCTATCGCGTCTGTGAGGTCCTACGAGGATGGAAAGTACCATTTCGTTCCTTCAATGTCTTGGCAGATCCTGATCTTCGACAGGGCGTCAAAGAGTTCACAAATTGGCCTACTATCCCTCAACTCTATGTCAATCGAGAATTCGTTGGTGGATGTGACATCATAGAGGAGCTCTCACAATCCGGTGAACTACGAGAATTACTGCAAGAAGCGTATCCTGAAAAAAACTTTGAGCCTCCTCCCCCTCCCGCCCAAGTTCAGGCTGTTTCACCCACACAGGCCAAGCAAATGCTGGAAGAAAACTCTGAGCTAACGGTACTGGACATTCGTGAGCCTGACGAACGAGAATATGCAAAGCTGGAGCGGTCTCAAGTCCTAGATCACAAGCTTGCCGAAGAAATTTTGAACCAATGGGATCCGAATAGCACTTTGCTGTTGATGTGCCATCGGGGTATCCGGAGCATGGAAGCTGCACAATTTTTTATTTCCCGTGGTTTTCAACGTGTTTTCAATATTGATGGTGGCATTGATCGTTGGTCTGACGAAGTCGATTCCAGCATCCCACGCTACTAATGTATTTTCTGAAAACAAAATGAACTCACCTACAATCGAACTGACGCCAAGAGCAGCTGAGGTTTTTCGAGAAGCTTGTTCAGCAGAACAAAAAAGCCTAACCGAATCCCGTCTGCGTATTGGAGCAAAGCCAGGGGGTTGCTCTGGTTACAAATACGAATTGGAATGGAATGCAGTGACAGATCAACTTGAGAGCGATCTTCTGCTTGAATCACAGGGCATCCAAATTCTAGTTGATAGGCTCTGTCTAAAGGAAGTTCTCGGCTCTTTAAAGATTGACTACAGTGACTCCAACCTTGTTGAACAGGGGTTCGTGTTCATTCAACTCAGTAGTGGGCGCCAATGTGGTTGTGGAGAGTCATTCACTCCAGTTCGTGACCTACCCGCTTATGCCTGATTTGCTCGAGTTGATCGCCAGCGGGACATGCTTTGGTCTCTTTGTCTACAAGTGGATCATCATCATTGCTGTTGTCCTAACATGGGTTAGTGCAGATCCCTACAATCCGTTCGTGTCATGGATCAACCGATTCACTCGGCCTTTCTGGTATTGGTGCGAAAGATGGTTACCACTCACCATAAGGCACTTCAGCGCCTACTTTTCTCTGCTACTGGTAATTTTTGGACAGGCGCTCATTCCAGCGTCTGTACGTTCGATCAATCTGTTTCTGCAAGGCATAATTGAAGTCGATGCTTTAGCACTTCAGTTTGGTGGGCATCTCATCCAGTCTACTAGCATCATTGCCCAAAGTATCTTCTTCTTCTTCATGCTGATCTTAGGTTTTTGGTTCTTCCTGACTCTGATCAATCCTGCTTACAATAATCCTATTGTTCAGGTCCTCCATACTTTGGCAGATCCACTACTCTCTCCGCTACAACGTTACCTTCCTCGAATGCGCTTCGACATCTCTCCTCTAATTGGTGTGGCGCTCTTCTATCTACTCAATGCCTATCTTGTACATCCTATCGCCTTCTATGGTGGGATGCTCTCCCAACCAGTCCAACTCTGTGTCTATTGACTCTCCAGAAAAATGGTCGAATTTTTGAAAGGATTATAGCAGACGTCAACCCAAACTGACTGAGCTATGAACCTTTCCCAACGCCTGCTTTCCATCCTACTAATCTGTATTGGTATCAACCTCCCTTTCTCAGCGGTATTGGGACAAGCAAGTGCACTCACACAGTGTTCTGTGGAAAAACGTCGCGAACTGCGACTGAAGGGTTTACTGGACGATGTCATTGCCTGGCGTTGTGGTGATTTTCCCAAAGCTCGCATTCTAGCCCACTTGGAAGAATCATCTATTCTGGAGGGAGATGAGGGAACCAACATCACAATTCAGCTAAATCGTCAACCTGCATCCTCCGTCCGAATCAGCTTACGCAGCGTGCTGGCCGATGAAGTAGTTTTGGGCGCAGACGAACTGACCTTCACAACAAGTGACTGGAATAAGCCGCGCCACATTACTGTTAAAAGTATTGATGACGATATTGCAGATGGTGATCGTGCAGTAACCTTACAGCTTGCTGTAGCTGCCACAAAAGACACTCGTTTCCGACAAGCTGCCCCTGTTGTTCTTGTTCTGCAAAGTTTGGATAACGATGCAGTTGATTGGTCCGTAACACGCCAACCTGGTCGACTACAGGAGGGAGGGGTTCCTGTCATATATGAAATTTCCCTACTCAGTCGCCCTATGAATCCCATTATTTTGCGGGTGGACAACAAGCATCCTGATTTTATCCGGGTTACTCCCGATGAAATTCAAATTACGCCTGACAGCTGGCCTAAACCCGAGTTACTTCGAGTTCAGGCAGTTGACGACCCCTTTGACAATCTAGATCGCCCTGTAGAAGTACTGGCTTCAGTTAAATCAACTACAGATCAAAGCTACCTCAAGCTTCCCCCACTTCGCTTACAGCTGCTGGTCGAAGATGATGAAAATCCAGGAATTGTGGTCAATCCAGAAAGAGGCGTAACGACAGAGGCAGGAGCCCAAGCCAACTTTGACTTAAAATTACGAAGCCAGCCACGCAGTCCAGTCCAATTGAAAATTGAGTCTTCAGACGATACGGAGGGGAAAGTCTCCTCTCAGGAAATGCGCTTCACAGCTGCCGACTGGGATCGTACTCAGCAAGTAGTCGTAGAGGGACTTGACGATCTTCAGCGGGATGGTGACCAATCCTACAAATTATCAATTACAATAGATTCGACGGATGAGGCCTATCAGAAGCTCTCTAAACTCCAAATTCCATTGATCAACAGCGACGACGATACTGCTGCATTGGAACTTGAGAGTAATTCAGACCAGATCAGCGAAGAAGGTGATAGCTCTGAGATATCCATTCGGCTACTCAGTGAACCAGAGAGAGAAGTAATCGTACAACTCTCTCTGGATAAAGCAGATGAGGCTACACTATTTCCAAACTCACTGACCTTTGACAAAAGTAACTGGAACGTTCGTCAACGACTGCTGGTCGTTGGCAAAGATGACAATTTGGCAGATGGTGACCAAACCATAGCTGTTTTTGTGAGAATATTTGGAAACAGTCCAGAGTACATTGCACTAGCATCCCAACAACTCACTCTAACTAATCGTGACAACGATATCGCAAGCATTCTGATCCGAGCACCCGAACAGCTTAGTACCAGTGAATCTGGAACCAGTGACCACTTTGAAGTACTATTGCAGAGCAGGCCCGAAGCTTCGGTACTTATTCCTCTACGCACATCTCAGCCAAACGAGATCAGCATCAATCCAGAGGCAATCATCATCCAGCCCGAAAACTGGGACCAACCTCAACAAGTAACCATCCAAGGTTTAGACGATGAACGATTGGATGGCTCTCAATTTTTCTTGGTAAATATTCTACCTGCTGAGAGTAACGATCAACTTTACCAAGGTCTGGACGCAACAGATTTGGTTGGCACCAATGAAGACAATGACCAACCGGGCATACTAACCTCAACAGGAAACCTGAGAGTGAGCGAAAGTTTTGGTGAAGACCAACTAAAAATCCGCCTGAATAGCAGTCCCAATGAAGCAGTACGTCTCCAACTCAAGTCATCTGCTCCAGATGAATTCTCTGTGCTACCAGAACAACTGATTTTCACTCCAAAAGACTGGAATCTTGAACAGAGCGTGACTGTTCGTGGGCTACCAGATGAAGTTGCAGAGGCTAGTTCAACCTACCAATTATTGCTGTCCGTTACACAGGGTGAAGAAAACTACCAAGGATTGGACACCGTTGAGATCATTGTTGCTGTTGAAGACCAGACTCCTGAGCTACCACCAACGATGATCAGGGCTATGAGTGGTCTACAATATGTTGCTCTTACAGGTCGAGTGCAACGGAGTAAGTACAAAGAAACAGGAACAGATTTGAATCTCAGCGGCCAAAGCCAAGGACTGTACTACAATCGTCATTGGACCTCTCGTCTAACGGCTGGATTTGCCCTAGAAAGAACAGAATTGACTGGGCAGAATTATACCCAGAGTCGTAGTATCGCAATTGAATTAGAAGAATACAGGCTACAGGCGTCCGGGGGCTACGCTTGGTATTTTTCACCCGAATGGAGGCTACAACCGGAGTTACGTATCTCCTACAATTTTCTATCCGCTAAACGGACAGAAGAGGACTCCAACCAACGACCTGAAGAAACATTGGATGGCAGAATTTTTACAGGTCAGTTTGGTTCTAGTCTGCACTATTTGGCAAATGAAACCTTCTTTGTTGGAACAGGTATCTACCTTGATCCTAATAAGGTTTCTCTGGGGTTCGCTGATGCAAAAGGAAGCTATAGCACTATCTGGAGCAGTGAGTTCATGGTTGGGCTCCAATTCTGAACAAAACAAACCCCGTGAAATAGCCTACTCACTACATTTACAGATTTCCCACATCTCTGCCTGAACACAGCAACATCGTGAAAGTCCTGCCCTAGCTGATTCCCTTCGAGCAGATAATCTTCTTCTTTGGCAATACCTAAGTAACTTCTCAATATAGCGCATCAGTTTGCCAAAAGATTGACTTTGTCAAATTCTCCGGCAGATCCTTTGATACTAGACATTTTTTCTACCAATTAAAGTCCACATGGAATATTTGCAAAACGCAAATTTGGTTGTACAGTGCCTGCGACACCTTGGAGAGCTGTCTCGTGCAGAAGTCTCTAGGACGATAGGTTTACGTGCACAAACCGCATCCGTGCTAATGAGTAAACTATTATAGGAAGAACTGGTTATTGAAACCCACAAACGCTCTGGATTCATTGGCAAACCTACAACCCAACTTCAACTCAATCCTCAAGGCGCTTACTCACTGGGGATCAAGTTAGTACATAAGGATATCACCATTGTATTAGTTGATTTCACAGGAGTCGTGATTGCTCGTGTTTTTCTAAAGCAAGATTTCTCATAAACTGAGACTGAGATGGAACTCATTCTCTAGCGAAGCAACCAATTATTTTCAAACAATCCAGGAAGTGCTCTTCGACTGGCAGGTATTGTAGTGGCAGTACCGTTTCAGTTGGAAACATTGCACAATGAGTTAGGACTGGATCAGGAAACATCAGACTGTCTCGCTGCTTGGCAGGCTTTAATGTTGCTGATGTGCTGGAGCAGAGTTTTGACCGCAATGTGTTCATGGAAAATAATTGAACAGCTGCTGTGATAGCGGAGATGCTTTTTGGGGTTGGCAAACGGGTGAATAATTTCGTCTACCTGTTCTTGGATGCGATGATTGGAGGAGGGGTTGTTTATGATGGAGACGTTCTACGAGGAACCAACAGCAACGCGGGAGGCTTAGCTCTGATGCCGGTTGATTCTTCAGGTCAGAGTAGCTTGTTGTTAGAGCACACCCCCTTATTTCTACTGCTCAACAAATTAAGCAAAGCTGGAATCGAAAAACCGAAAACTACTCAACTCAGTGAAGATATTAGCGAACAGCGCCAAATTTGTGACCAGTGGGTGGAACAGGCAGCGCCAGCTCTCTCCTTAGCTGTTATCGATATCCACAGTCTGTTAGATACTGAGGCAGTGGTACTCACCAGTCGGCTTCCTCGTGAACTCATGCAATATTTTATTCAGCTGATGGAGGTCATACTGGAACAGAAATACCAACTAGATCTGGGCCAGAGTCTTCCTAAGTTGCTGGAGGAAGGAAATCGGAGTGATTTTCATGCGCTCGCTGCAGCCATGGTCCCCTACTATCAACGATATACCACTACTTTTTCAATTCTACCAAGACAAACTTTCTAAATATTGACTCATCTCTATACTTTTTAAGATGCATATATCTAATCAAAAACACTAGCCTGCTACTGAGTCATCTTAACAAATCTGCTAGCAGACTATCTAACGACCAGGCCTCTCTTTCAAAAGCTTTGCTCATAAGGCTGTTCCCCAACGATAGCGTAGTCCTACCCCAAGTATGTTAGAACTAGTGTTGCGCACACCATACAAGCCATACCCAGCAGAGCGATGATGAATTCGGAAAGACAACTCTGCTTCTGGAAGTTGTGGCGGAGCCAAAGTGATATCTAGCGTCAGCAAATTCATAAAGTGTTTGGAGAATCTGCCTTCAGTTTGCTCTTGATCTGGGATCTGGGAAGAGTAAGAGACTCCTTCAGCAAAGCCAATCGTGGTCTTCACATAGCGGTCCCATCGGAAGTTTTTCCATCGGAATATTGCAGAAGGACCAATCTCGTTGATCACCTTAGTTTGGCTTTCTCGATAATTGATACTCAGAGCTGCTTCCAATTCCGTAACGTAAGGTTCCAAATAATAGAACCACCAAAGCTTCCTTGATATTCGACGTGCGATTTCTACTCCATAAACTAGCTCATCTGTGTTTGGATACGCCAAATCCAGAGCTTTGGAGGGATCGTGTGAGTCCGTATAGTTGATCAAACCGATGTCATCTAGGTTGCTTTGAGCTGTCTGCCCCTTGAACAGCAATAATCCCCAGGCATCTTCAAAGACTTGAGCACAAACTGGCTGGATAGGCAGCAGGAAAAAGCCTAGGCCTCCCACTAGCAAAAGCAGAAGGCGAAGCTTTCGGAAAAAATACATGTAGGAAGAGAAGTGTGTTCGTAGGTAGGACTTACTCAGGCAAATGGAAAGTTTTCAGTTTTTCTTCCGAGTACTCTTCACGATCATCATAGCACTTCTTTAACGCCTGCTGCGATACAGAGAGCACCTTAAACTCTTCAGATTCCTGATCCAATTTTCCTTCGGTGTCATAGTTATCCATGAACTTCATCAGACCTCCAGCCCCCTGGAAGTCTTTGAAATACACTTTGAGCCTAAAGAGCAGTAGACAAGCCTTGATAATCTCGACCTTGTCAAGTTGTTCAAAAATTGGTTCGAGCCATTCAATGACTTTCTTCAGTGCCGCCTTGGCTTCATCGATTCGACCTGCCTCCGAGAGTATCTCAGCTTTCACCATATTCAGTGAGGCCATTTTACGAACGTTGGCATACGGTGTTTCTTCAACCTCCGACAATCGTTTATGGGTCTCTATCGCCAAATCGTAGCTGAGCAATGCCATCTCAAGATCTCGTTCTTCACTCATGAATGCTGCTGGATCTGTAGTCTTCTCTAGTAAGCTCTTCATTCGCTCTTCCCATCCTTCCTGGAACTGCTCTACGTTGAAGGGGGCGTTCCGGTTGGACTGTGAGCGGAAATTTTCCAAAATATTAGTAGAGAACCCACAGCTAGTACAACTCGTCACATCCAGCAGATTAAAATCACAGAAATCCATAGATCCAGAAGGGCTTAGGTACTTTGGAATCCCAAAAATATTCTGCTTGGTAATCATGCTCCTGGCACGCAAAGACCAAAAATGAACCTTATCATTGCCACAAGCAAAACAGTTGACGATGCGTCCAGTCAGTGAGGATTTCTTCGGTGTGAGCCGATCATTAACTGTTGAGACCTCATAACGATCTGGGTAAAGGATCTGAAGAATACCATGTTGATCTCCCAGTCTCTGAACGATATCTACACGAATCGAGACACTCTTCTCATCCCACTTTTCCTGGCGTTGTCCAGTCACTCTGCCTTCAACACGGTCATAGAATTCTTCCTCTGAACCTGATTTGGAAATCTGGATATAGACCGGCATATTCGGAACCATCGCGCGAGGGTTCCGAAAAGTACAACGGGATTCTGAGAGTGAGGTGAGTCGCACTAGAGAAGCATTCTTACCAGCAGAGATTTTTGCCAATGGTTTGGTTGCTTCCAGCATTGATCGTGCTGTCTTCCATAGTTTCGTGAGGATATTGCTGGTGAAGCCTAACAGACCACCCGCATAGACGAAGAAGGTGATTTCCGTCTCTGACATTTTCCCATCTACAACCATCAACTCCGCAAGATACTTGAGAATAATAAATGATTGCTTAGGATCAATCTTTCGTGCTTCCAGCGAGGGGGTCTTACCTTGGCGCACAACGGCCATGATGTCATTTACCTGATCACGATCTTCCAGAAAGGAAATGGCCTCTTTAAGAAATTCGAGTTCTGAGTCATCCACTCGACCATCGGCCACAATCATGCCGGCAATAGCCCGTGCAAACCAAACTTTCTCCTCGACGGACATGGCTTCGGTGTTAGGCAATTCCATGGGATTTCTCTCCTTTCATGATTACAGAATAAGCAACTATGAGCAGCAAAGCTCACAGCAAACAACAATTTTTCAAGTTGGGCAAGAGTAACCCCATCTTTGGGGAGACGCAAAGAAAAAGCTACATAACCTTAGAACTTGCCTGCCTCCCGGAAAGCAAAGGCGCTCCAACCTTCTGCCTCTGTCGAAGCACAAATCCGCAAACCATATTCCGCTAAGGCATCTGCAAGTGATGCTTCCTGCTCTGTCAGAAGACCACTACAAATCAGAGTTCCACCAGTTGCTGTCAGTCTTGCCAAGTCTGCTACCACAGATTTTAGTTCCTCCAACAACATATTGCTGATTACCAATGGAGCCAGTGCATCAATCGCTTTGGCTGTACCAACAACGCCCCAAAAATGTTGCCTCTGCTGATTCAATTCAAAATTGTGAAGAGCCTCTGGCAGAACTACAGGATCATTATCACAAGCTATAATTTTTGAAATTCCGAGACGAGCCGCGGTCAAGCCAAGAATGCCCGACCCTGCGCCCACATCAATGAGACTGGCTGGTACCTGAGCTTCCTGCAGAATAACCAGTTCGAGCATCTCCAGTGCCAAGCGAGTTGAGACGTGGGTTCCTGTTCCAAATGCCTGTCCTGGTTCCAGCCAAATTACCTGACGATTCTCAGGCAGGTCTTTTTCGTACCAGACAGGTGCAACTAATATGGTTCGACCGATTTCTACAGGCTGAAAATGATCATGCCAACCCAAACGCCAATTTTCATTCGGACAGAGTCGATGCCCCACTAACTCTAGTTTCCCAGCTGCTTTTGGATACTCGTTGCGAAAACGAGAAATCCATTCATCGAGTTTTTGTGGTTCGGTCAGGTAGCATTTCAGTCTTTGTTCACCATCAACTTCTTGAAGAATCTCACAGCCAGCCACACCCTGCTCAAAGCAAAAGCCTGTCCAGAGATCTGCCAGTTCTTCTGCCACGCTGAATACACCTTCCTGGTAGTTCTCCGGACTAGTCACTCGCGCGTCTTATCAAGATAGACTTTAAAGCCATCTTCCAACATTCCTCGTAAACGTGGATCCTTTTTTTCCTCTGCCAACTTACATTGCTGACAGCGGCAGCTTACATGATGTGTCTTTTGGAATCGTTTGATACGCACCCGAGTCAGGTCTTTTCCCTCAGTTTGCATCTGGCGCAACACCTTCTCCACCTGCTCCATGACCTTGTGCAGAACAATTTCCTCGTGCTTTGGGAAACCACGTTCCGTGGATTTACGGCCGAACATTTGTCTCTCCTGTTAACAGTTGCGACTGTAAGCGTTGCCAACCTTTCTCGTAAACTGACAGTGTCTGCTGCAGCAATTTATTCGGATCAAAACGTTCCAAAGACTGCTGACGGGCATTCTTACCAAGCTCTGCAATGCATTCCGGACTTTCCAGCATCCACTCCAAAATTTCTGCTAGGGCTTCAGCGCTCTTGTCTTTTGCAATCCGGCCTGTGACACCATCCTGAACGATCTCAGGTAGGGCCCCAGTGGGAAAAGCAACCACAGGAGTTCCGACAGAAAAAAACTCAACAGCCACACGACAAATCACTTCAGAATCTACAGAACTTACTACACCAATGTCAGTGTGACGCATAATTTCCAGAACATCCTCCCGATAGCCATACAAGTAGACATTCTGCTGGAGGTTCGATTCAGCCAAATCTTGCAAAAGTCCTTGCCATTCTGCCTCTGTCTCATTCGTGTCTCGATAGAGTATCAGCAGCACTATGTCTGGGAAATGCTTTCTTAGTGCGACAAAACTTTTTAGAAGAATCCGTTGTCCCTTGACTGGCCGAATACGACCGACAATACCAACGACTCGACAGTGCTCTGGTATACCCAATCGATCAAGGCACTCTAATCGAGATTGTTGAGCTTCACTTTCTCCCTGTGAATCAATCAGACTTGAGTTAGCAGGATAATAGATGACCTGCAGACGCTCTGGTGGAAGATTGAGAACCTGGCGAAGTTGGGAAGCGATCACCTGCGCAGGCACAATCACGGCCTCGATCCAATCCTCATGTAACTTGCGATTTACCCAGTGATCACGAAGTGGTCGTGTTGTACCGCGAGTACGGATTAACGCAAAACTTTTCAGCTGTTGCCGAAGCAAAACAAGTAGGGGAAATCCCTCGGATCGGTGGGCATTGACAATCTGAATCTGCTGTTCCTCAATCAGAGATTGTAGCCGTTGATAGGCCCGCCAAAGTCGCCAGGGATTTGAAGAACTAAGTGGAATATCAGTAATAATTGGCAGGTTCCAATTACGAAGCTTGGTCTCATTCAATGAATTGGGGAGGGTCAGCACCCAAACTTTATGCCCTGCATTCAGTAATTCTCTTGCGAGGGTAGCTGCATAGGCAGCTTCCGCATTCCACCAGCGAACGTTGCTGGTGATCAGAATCCGCATCAAGGCCTAGAATTTGGCATGGCCAGGCACTCGTGGGAAGGGGATCACGTCACGGATGTTCTTCATGCCTGTCACGAATTGAACAATCCGCTCAAAGCCAAGACCAAAACCAGAGTGAGGTACAGAACCGTAGCGCCGAAGATCCAGGTACCAACCATATTCTTCCGCCGGTAAATCTAACTCGCGGAGACGCTTTTGTAATTGTTCAAGATTTTCTTCACGCTGCGAACCTCCGATGATCTCACCGATTCTTGGAAACAAGACATCCATTGCTGCCACCGTACGTCCATCTGGATTCTGCTTCATATAGAATGCTTTGATGTCGAGTGGGTAGTCTGTCAAAACGACGGGGCAGCCATAGTGCTGTTCTGTCAGATAACGTTCATGTTCTGACTGTAGGTCTGCACCCCATTCTACTGGAAATTCAAAGGACTGTTCTGGCCGCTGGAGAATCTTAACGGCTTCCGTATAAGACACGGTCTTGAATTCAGATGAGACGATGTGCTCTAACGTTGCGCAAAGTTCTGGATCATACATCTTCTGTAGGAACGCCAAGTCTTCCGAGTGGCGTTCAAGGCAACTGTTGAGCAAGAATTTTAGGAAGTCAGTAGCTAGTTGAACCAGATCCGACAATTCGCAGAAAGCCACCTCTGGCTCAATCATCCAAAACTCAGCAAGGTGCCGAGATGTATTTGAATTTTCTGCGCGAAAGGTTGGTCCAAAGGTGTAGACATCACCAAACGAACACGCAAATGCCTCTACATTCAACTGGCCTGACACTGTCAAGAATACAGGACGATCAAAAAAGTCGGCACTGTAGTCGGGCTTGCCCTGGGAAGTTAGGGGTAGCCGCTGATCCAGTGGCAGAGTCGTAACTTGAAACAATGCCCCTGCCCCTTCTGTATCGCTGGCAGTGATAATTGGTGTGTGAATATAGAGAAATCCACGTTCCTGAAAGAAGCGATGGACCGCATCAGCGAGTGTATTCCTGATTCTGAAGACAGCGCCAAAAGTATTGGTTCGAGGCCGGAGGTGGGCGATTTCACGTAGGAATTCAAGGGTGTGACCTTTTTTTTGGAGTGGGTAGTCCTCTCCTGATGACCTGCCGTAGATTCGGATTTGCTGAGCTTGTACTTCGAAGGCTTGTCCCTTGCCGGGAGACTCAACTAGTTGGCCAATCACTTCAACCGCTGAGCCAGTTGCTAATTTGGCAATTTCTTCGTAATCGGGCAACTCTACATCAGCAATGATTTGGATTCCCGACTGTGTCGAGCCATCGTTCAAATTGAGGAAAGAAAATTTCTTTGAATTTCGTACTGTTCGTAGCCAACCTCGTAGACAAATCTCCTGACCAACCAAATCCGAAGACAGTGCTGCCAGACGAGTCCGTTGACTCATAGCATGCCCCGCAGTTTCTTAGACACATCAATCTCAATGCTCTCGACCAGACCCGATAATTCCTTCACATCCATCAACATGCTCTTACGATCCGGCATGATCGCATAAAGGTACTTGACGTATTCAGGCAGCATCTTCAAATAGATCTGGTTTCGATCAAAACGAATTTGCTTACTCAGAAAGAACTCCAGTTGCCCTCTGGACATGTGCTTAAAAACATCAATAAAACCTGTTGAGCAGGTCTCTAACTCCTTACTGACATCTTTTGGATAGAAGTCCGAAAACCGCTTACGAGAAGTCATGATTCTGGAAAACAGCAACATCGTGATACAGACTACTGTACCGTTCACCCAATCAATCCCGTACATCCCCACATATCCGAGTAAAAAATAGCATGCACCAATGATCGAACCCGTCAACTGAAGGGCAAGACGCACTCTTTCCACAGCCAAAAACTTGAAATTGTATTTACGCTCTTTGACGAAGAATCCTAGGCCATCTGTAAAACTGTCCACCCCCATAACCAATTCTTCTGCTGAAGCCAGTCGATTCTGGAGTTCTGTCTCGAGTTGCTTCTTTTTCTCGGCTGCGCGCGCATTGAGAATTTCCTGGGAGACATAACGCTTCGTGGCCTTTAGTTTCTCAACCAGTACTCCAAGGAATTCGAATGGGTTTTCCGAACTCATCTGGTTTTGCTTGAACTGCGACTTAACCTGCAGATAGTTAATGACCTCATCATAAAGGCGTAGGCGTTTCTTGCGTGCTTTTTTAGAACCAGTACGGCCACTACGAGCCTCATACTCCGCATCCTCTTGGGCTTCAATGACCATTTCCTTGCGAATCAGAAGCGTAAAGATTTCGGAACAGACGTCACCATGATTTTTGTTCATGTCGAACATCTTGGAGAAAATCTCACATATCACATAACTGGTTCCCGAAAATTTGCGATCACCAATCTCTACGTCTGACTTTTCCATGTTGTAGAAAGACTCCAACAGGTAGTCGAGCATGTCCTGTACGTAGCCAACGTAGTCCTCAGTGTTGACACTTTCATTAACGAGCGCCACCCAACTGAGAGCAGCAAAACGCTGTGTCTGCTCGTTGTCGAGCAGCATCTCGAGGGCATCAATGAAGTAGGGAAGCTTCTTTAGTGTATTCGTACTGGTGTAAACAAAGTCTGAGACCGTGACGGCTGCCGCTTTTGGATCTACCTCTTTCTCAAAGAGAACGACCATTCGGGTCGCTAGATCTTTGGCAAAACTCTCCGGAATCGCATCCTCATCAGGTCCTCCTGTCCCCTCCCCTTCTTCATCCAGAAGATCATCATCAAAATCAGTGTCTTCTCGCATACTTCCTCATGTTCAGCACATGTATGGAATTGGCTTTATCACAAAGCTGGCGGTGTCGCTTCCTCTTGCAATTGAACCAAAAAATCTTCGAAGAGTAATGTCTGTTGTTCTTTAGACCCCAGTCGCCGAACTGTCACAGTTTTTTCTTCGGCCTCTCGTCTTCCCAGTGCTAGTATCACCGGCACTTTCTGTAGGCTATGTTCCCGAACTTTGTAGCTAATTTTCTCATTACGCAAATCAACCTCAGCGCGTAGGCCCATAGCTAGTAGTTGGTTTTGCAAATCCAGTGCATAGTCATTGGCTTCTGTAACGATCGTTGCCAAGACAGCCTGTGTTGGAGCTAACCACAATGGGAAGCGCCCAGCAAACTGTTCAACCAAAATACCCAGAAACCGCTCAAAAGAACCAAGAATCGCTCGGTGCAGCATCACAGGTCGGTAGCGCTGCCCATCTTCCGCAACGTAGCTTGCATCTAGGCGTTCTGGCAAAACAAAATCCACTTGCAGAGTCCCACATTGCCAATCACGCCCGATCGCATCACGCAATACAAACTCTAGTTTTGGCCCATAGAAAGCGCCTTCTCCTGGATTCAAAGTGTAATCCTGACCGGCCGCTTTTGTTGCCGCTAGTAGCGCTGATTCCGCACGATCCCAAATCTCATCAGAACCAGCACGAACTTCAGGTCGGTCTGAAAATTTTACATGGAAACTCTCGAAGCCGAAGTCTTGGTAGATTGTCGAGAGCAACTCGATAAAAGCTCTGGTTTCTCCCTCAACCTGGCTCTCTGTACAGAAGATGTGTGCATCATCCTGAGTGAAGGCACGTACGCGCATCAGTCCGTGTAGGGCTCCATGTGGTTCATAACGATGGCAAGAACCAAACTCAGCAAGACGTAATGGTAAGTCACGGTAACTCTTGATCCCATGGCGAAAGATCTGCACATGCCCTGGACAGTTCATTGGTTTGAGAGCCAAAGAGCGCTGATCTTCGCTATGTCCTTTGCCACCTTCATCCACTTCGGCAATGAACATATGCTCCCGGAATTTTTCCCAATGACCTGATTTTTCCCAGAGCAATCGGTCCACCAACTGTGGGGTCTTGACCTCTACATAGCCTGCTTTTTCCAGGCGCTGGCGCATGTATTGCTCACAAATTCTGTACAATGTCCAACCCTTTGGATGCCAGAACACGGAGCCTAGGGCCTCATCTTGGAAATGAAACAACCCCATCTCACGACCAAGTCGTCGATGATCTCGCCGCTCTGCTTCCTCCAGTTGATGTAGATAGCCATTAAGTTCTTTCTCATTGGACCAAGCGGTACCATAGATGCGTTGAAGCATCGCATTCTCAGACTTCCCCCGCCAGTAGGCTCCTGCCAGTTTCATTAATTTAAAACCCTGCCCCAAAAGGCCTGTTGAAGGTAGGTGAGGCCCTCGGCATAAGTCGGTGAAATCTCCTTGGCGATAGAGGGAAATCACCTCATCTTCTGGAAGATCACGAATGATTTGCGCCTTGTAAACCTCTCCTTGCTCTTCAAAAAAATCGATTGCTACGTCCCGCTCCCAGACTTCTCTTTGAATAGAGATGTTTTCTTGCACTAACTCTCGCATTCGGCCTTCAATCCGTTCCAAATCATCAGGAGTGAAGGACTCTTCACGTGCAAAATCATAATAGAAGCCGTTCTCTATCACTGGACCAATGGTAACCTGAGTTTCTGGGTAGAGTTCTTTAACGGCTTGGGCCATCAAATGTGCTGCATCATGACGCAGCAACTCTAAGCCATCGGGCTGAGTTCGTGTTACAATTTCGATCTGTGCCTGATTAGGCAATTCTAGATAAATATCACTGAGCTTTTCATTTACACGAATGGCTACAGCATCCTGTGCTAAGCGGCGACCGACGCTGTTAGCTAGGTCCAATCCTGTGGCACCTTCAGGCAATTGACGGGATGAACCATCGGGCAGGAAAACTTCAATCATGGAAAAATGCTATTGCAGACTGTTGGGGAAAATATCGTTGTGATCTACTTAGGCAACCGTTTCAGTACCATCTGTTGGCAGTTTTTCTCCAGCAGTGGTTGGCACCTCAAGTAAGGCTGGGTGATGTTCCAGAGCAATATTGAGGGCGTCATTCACGTTATGTACCGCTCGAATCCGCAGTCCGTCCGTAATTTCAGCCGGAATTTCAGCCAGATCTTTCTCATTTTCTACGGGTATTACAACCGTTGAAAACATGCCCCGACGAGCGGCTAATAGTTTCTCCTTCAACCCACCTATTTCTGTAACATGCCCCCGGAGAGTGATCTCACCCGTCATCGCTATTTCGTTGCGAACTGGGATCTGGGTAAAAGCACTAACAATCGCTGTGATCAACGGCAACCCAGCAGACGGACCATCTTTGGGCGTCGCTCCTTCCGGCAAGTGAATATGTAGATCTCGCTTTTTGAAGAGCTTGTGATCGATACGAAGTGACTCCGCATTGCTGCGTACCCATGAATATGCTGCCTTGGCGGACTCCTGCATCACATCACCCAATTTACCAGTCAGGGACAATTTACCACCTCCAGGCATCAGTCCAATTTCCACCAGCATCGTTTCTCCACCCAGTGAAGTGACACCCAAGCCCATTGCCACGCCCACCTCGTTGTTCTCGTTCTTGCGATCCCTTGGTGGATGTGGCACTCCCAAGCACTTGTGCACCAATTTTGGAGTCACCATCATGTTTTTCTTCTCTTCAGAACGAACCAGCTGGGTAACGACTTTTCGACAGATCTTGCCAAGCTCCCGCTCCAGATTACGCACGCCAGCCTCACGAGTATAGCTTCGAATCACTTCTTCTACCGCAGCTTTGCGGAAACGCAACTGTTCAGCTATCAAACCGTGCAATTTTCGTTGTCTTGGAATGATAAAATCCTCTGCAATTCGCATTTTCTCCAGTTCAGTGTAACCTGACAAGCGAATCACTTCCATCCGATCCAGCAAAGGAGCTGTGATCTGCTGAGTGGAATTGGCCGTACAAATGAAAAGTACGTCTGACAGATCATATTCAACTTCTAGGTAGTGATCTGTGAAAGTATTGTTTTGTTCTGGATCCAAAACTTCAAGCATGGCCGCCGAAGGATCGCTGATCACGCTTTGGTAGAGTTTATCGATTTCATCAATCAACAGTACTGGATTGCTGCTACCCGCTTTGCGTAAAGACTGAATGATCTTCCCTGGCAAGGCACCGATGTATGTTCTACGGTGACCACGGATCTCTGCCTCATCACGCACGCCTCCCAGGCTCATCCTGACAAATTTTCGATCCAACGCTCTCGCGATCGACTTTGCCAATGAAGTCTTACCTACTCCTGGAGGACCAGTTAAACAGATGATCGGCCCTTTCAAAGAACCTCGCAGGTGGGCTACTGCAAGATATTCGACGATGCGCTCCTTGACCTTCTCCAGTCCATAGTGATCCTCGTCCAAGACTTTTTGCGCACGGATTAGATCAAAATTGTCTTGGGTCTTCTTACTCCAAGGCATAGAGACGAGCCATTCCAGATAATTCCGAACCACGTTAGCTTCTGAGGACAACGGAGACATCATCTGTAATTTTTTCAATTCTTTGCGGGCTTCTTCATCCACACCCGCAGGCATTTTTGCCTCTGTGATCTTTTGTTCCATTTCCTCCGACTCTGTCTGTCCATCATCAGCCTGGCCCAATTCTTTCTGAATGGAACGTAGCTGATCCTGCAGGTAAGTTTCTTTCTGCGAGCGAGAAATTTGATCTTCCACCTGCTTTTTCAGCTTATCTTCCAAGCGGTTGATCTCCAACTCACTTCTCATAAATTGACGCACCAGTTCAAGACGATGACGCAGTTCAAGGGCTTCGAGGAGTTGTTGTTTCTGCTCTGTACCAATATCCAAAACTGGGGCAATCAGATCAGCTACCAAGAAAGATGAAGCTTTCTGTAGACGTTTGCGGGCCTCCTCTCGAGCCTTGTTTTTTGCCAATTTAGTATATTCATCGAACATCTTCCGGACATCATCTACCAGGCTACGTATAGCGTCTTCCTCACCTTCTTCCAGTTCAATCAGACGAATTCTAGCCAGGTACTCGTTGCGCTCCAAACTACTCTCGAGGAGTTGTGCTCGCTGCTCTCCCTCGAAGAGAGCCTTGACCGTTCCGTTTGGCAAACGCATTACCTGTAAAACTTTCCCAAGAACACCATACTCATACAGATCTGACTGTTTTGGGCTCTCGACGTTTGGATTACGCTGAGTAACAACAAAAATATGACGATCTTCGCTAAGCGCACGGTCTAAGGCTTCCATCGAAGCTTTTCGGCCTACGAAAAAAGGCGTGGTCATTCCTGGAAAAATGACCTCTTCTCGCATTGGGAGCATCGGCACGGTTCTGATCTCAGTGTTCGCAACAAGCATGGAACTGTCTCCGTTTAAGGGCTCAAGATTGATTGGAAATATTTTTTATTTTAGAAAAAACCTGATCAAGGAACAAGTTCTGGAATGCAGTCACTGATCATGAGTTGCATTGTTTTATCGACATTCCCCCAGCAAGCCGATAAAGTTATTTTTCCCTGATTTTACTAAGTTTTCAATATGGAGAACTACTATGAAGCGATTGCTCTGCTGGGGACTCTGTGCCCTATCGTTTTTGTGGGTCAGCTCAGTTGCTGCTAACGAAGAATTACCATTGCGCCATGCCCTGGCCATGAACGGTAAACCCAAATATTTAGCGGACTTCGCCCACTTCGAATATGCGAATCCAAACGCACCCAAAGGAGGCCAACTTCATCAGAGCGTGATTGGCACCTATGACAGCTTCCATCCTTTCATTCCGAAAGGTGTCAGTGCTGAGGGTACAGGACTGATTTATGAAACCCTAATGACCAGTTCGCAGGATGAGCCTTTCACCGAATATGGTCTGCTTGCAGCATATGTTCAGATGCCCGAAGACCGCTCCTTTGTAATTTTTCACCTGCATCCAGATGCCAAGTTTCATGATGGAGTATCTGTCAAGCCCGCTGATGTGATTTTCACCTTCAATTCACTATTAGAGAAAGGTGACCCCTTTTACAAGAAGTACTACAAAGACGTGCAGTCTGTAAATGATCTTGGTGAAGGACGAGTACGCTTTGACTTTGGAGATAGCACTAACCAAGAATTACCTTTGATTGTAGGCCAACTCCCAGTACTCCCTCAGCACTATTGGGAGAATCGAGACTTCGGAGGGTCGACACTGGAACCTCCCTTGGGAAGTGGCCCTTACCGCATTGCTGAGTTCGAAGCTGGCAAGACGATTACCTATGAACGCGTGCCAGACTACTGGGGTAAAAATCGACCTGCTCAACGTGGCCATTACAACTTTGACCGCATTCGTTATGACTACTACCGCGACAGCACCGTTGCTCTGGAAGCCTTTAGTGCTGGTGAGTACAACTTCCGCCAAGAAAACACCTCCAAAGACTGGGCCACGATGTATAGTGGTCCCAAATACGAACAACAATTGATCATCAAGGAAGAGATTCATCACGAACTTCCCCGTGGCATGCAGGGCTTCGCATACAACTTGAGACGCTCCATCTTTCGGGACGCTCGAGTTCGGGAAGCACTAGGCTATGCTTTCGATTTTGAATGGAGCAATCAGAACTTATTCTATGGCCAGTATCGAAGAAGTACCAGCTACTACACCAACTCTGAAATGGCCTCCTCCGGACTACCTTCAGAAGCGGAGCTAAATTATCTGGAACCACTGAAAGATCAGCTACCTCCAGAAGTTTTTACTACGGAATTTGAGGTTCCAGTCAGTGATGGATCCGGAAATTTACGTTCCCAATTGCGTCGAGCTGGTGCGCTACTGAGCGCTGCTGGCTGGCAAGTAGACGCCAGTAGCCGTAAGCGTGTCAATAGCGCTGGAGAGCCATTCAGTTTTGAAATCCTACTGGTTTCTCCCGCTTTCGAACGCATCGTATTACCCTTTAAGAAAAATTTGGAGCGTTTGGGAATCGACATGAGCGTGCGAGTGGTAGACCCTTCACAATATGTCAACCGCTTACGTAGCTTCGATTTCGACATGGTTGTCACCGTGATCGGACAATCTCTCTCGCCTGGCAATGAGCAGCGGGAATTCTGGCACTCAGAATCTGCAGATTTGGAAGGTAGCCGCAACTTGATGGGAATTCGTAATTCAGCTGTCGATCAACTTGTTGAATCACTGATTGCTGCCCCTAATCGACAGGAATTGATCATTCGAACGAAAGTGCTTGACCGAGCCCTGCTCTGGAACCACTACTTGATTCCACATTGGCACATCAACTACTTCCGAGTGGGCTACTGGAATCGATTCTCTCGTCCTGCGATCACACCCAAGTATGGTCTTGGACTGCTGACTTGGTGGGAAGATCCAGCCAAGGCCGCCAAGGTTGACAGCCAGAACTAAAGACTAACCACTCTTCCCCAAACTGCCATAGATCAGAGGCTTTTTCTGTAGCAAAGAGCCTCTGCCATTCCACAACCGCTGAATGATCGATTTTCTTCAAAATCGTTTTCACTTGATTTTAAATGATTAGCACTCATTGATGGATAGTGCTATTTTTTTCTTGATTTCTCCAACTAGCTTGGATAAATTTTTAGCACTCACTTCAGCCGAATGCTAATACTGGCATTGAACTGAAGCTAACCTTAAAATCGTTCGCAAAAGGAGAACCATGATTCGTCCACTGCAAGATCGCATTTTGGTGAAACGCATTGAGGCGGAAGAGAAGACCTCTGGCGGTATCATCATTCCAGACACCGCTAAGGAGAAGCCACAAGAAGGTGAAGTCGTTGCTGTCGGCAAGGGCAAGCGTCTAGACAATGGCAATGTGGTCGAACCAGACGTGAAAGCTGGTGATCGCGTTCTTTTCAGCAAGTACGGCGGAACCGATGTCAAGGTCGATGATCAGGATTATCTGATCATGCGCGAAGATGATATTCTCGGCGTCCTCTGATTTAATTCTACCGCTAACCAATTTTTCTGGATAAAGGAACCATGGCGAAAAGTATTATTTTTGGCGCGGACAACCGTGACCAACTACTCGCTGGCGTGAATAAGATGGCAAATGCCGTCCGCGTCACACTCGGCCCGAAAGGCCGAAACGTGCTAATTGAAAAATCTTTTGGTGCTCCTCTGGTAACCAAGGACGGTGTTACCGTTGCCAAAGAAATCGAGTTGGAAAGCAAATTGGAGAATATGGGTGCTCAGATGGTTAAGGAAGTTGCTTCCAAAACATCTGATGTGGCCGGTGACGGAACAACAACGGCCACGGTATTGGCACAAACCATCGTTAACGAAGGGAATCGAAACCTAGCTGCTGGCGCTAATCCAATGGATCTCAAGCGAGGAATCGACAAAGCAGTTGTTGCTGCCACTGCACGTCTCCACGAGATTTCTAAATCTGTTTCCAGTTCCAAGGAAATTTCACAGGTTGGAACTATTTCTGCCAACAGTGATGAGACCATCGGCCAAATTATAGCAGAAGCAATGGAGAAAGTTGGCAAGGACGGTGTCATTACCATCGAAGAAGCCAAAAGTGCTGAAACTAGCCTCGACGTTGTTGAGGGCATGCAGTTCGATCGTGGCTATCTCTCCCCCTACTTCGTGACTGACTCCGAGCGTATGGAAGTCGTTCTCGAAGACCCTTATGTGATTTTGGTGGAGAAAAAAGTTAGCAACATGAAAGACATGCTACCCGTGCTGGAGCAAATTGCCAAAACTGGTAAGCCTTTCATGATTATTGCTGAGGATGTAGAAGGTGAAGCACTAGCCACCTTAGTCGTCAACAAGATTCGTGGAACCCTAAAATGCGCATCAGTGAAAGCTCCTGGCTTCGGTGATCGCCGCAAAGCCATGTTGGAAGACATTGCCATTCTGACGGGAGGCCAAGTTGTTTCCGAAGACATGGGCATGAAACTGGAAGACCTCACACTGCACAACCTTGGTCAAGCCAAGTCTATTGTCATTGATAAGGACAATACTACCATCGTGGATGGGGCTGGTGAGAAGGAGAACATTAAAGGACGCATCAACCAGATTCGTGCACAAATTGAGGAGACCACCTCAGATTATGATCGTGAGAAGCTACAAGAGCGCTTGGCGAAACTAGCTGGAGGCGTTGCAGTAGTCAACGTCGGTGCTGCTTCTGAAATAGAGATGAAAGAAAAGAAAGCTCGGGTTGAGGACGCATTGCATGCAACGCGGGCTGCTGTTGAAGAAGGTATCGTTCCGGGTGGTGGCGTGGCCTTGGCCCGCTGCATCGACGTTGTTCAAGCAGTAATTGATGGCGAAACTAACGAAGATCAAAAAGTTGGTGCCTCAATTATATTAAGGGCTATCGAATCTCCGTTACGGCAAATCGTAAGTAATGCTGGCCTAGAAGGTGCGCTGATCATTGACAAAGTCAAAGGCAACAGTGATGTTAACTATGGCTTCAACGCAGCCGAAGGCAACTATGTTAACATGATTGACAGTGGCATCATCGACCCGACCAAGGTTGTCCGCACTGCTCTGGAGAACGCTGCATCCGTAGCCGGGCTTTTATCAACCACAGAAGCCAGCATCCACGAACTCCCCAAGGAAGAGCCTCCCGCAGGTCCTCCAGGCGGAATGGACGGAATGGGCGGAATGGGCGGAATGGGCGGAATGATGTAATCCATGCCCAGAAGTATTGACAGTCTCCAGGTACTGTCAGCTGGCTGAAAGCTTCAGAAGGTGGTTCGTCTAAAAGCGGACCACCTTTTTTTATGCCCACCAATGAGTAATCAAACACGATTATTGTTCCTCAACCTTTATTATGAGCCAGCTACAGCAACAATTCTCCAAACTTCAGCAACACCTTAACGAAGCTATCATTGGGCAAGCTCAGCTGACTGAGCGCATCCTGATTGCCCTACTCGCTAACGGTCACCTCTTAGTCGAAGGAGCTCCCGGGCTCGCCAAAACTCGAGCAATTCGCACAGTTGGTGATTTACTTGAATGTGATTTCCATCGAATCCAGTTCACTCCTGATCTACTACCAGCTGACATTACCGGCACAGAAATTTATCGACCTCAAAATTCGAGTTTCCACTTCCAAAAAGGACCAGTCTTTCACAACCTTGTCTTAGCAGATGAGATCAACCGTGCTCCTGCTAAGGTTCAATCCGCATTGTTGGAAGCAATGGGTGAGCGGCAGGTTACTGTAGGGCGAGAGACCTATCCACTGCCAGAGCTTTTTTTAGTCATGGCCACTCAGAATCCCCTTGAGCAAGAAGGTACATACCCACTTCCAGAGGCTCAACTGGATCGTTTTCTCATGCTGGTACTGGTGGATTATCCTGAGGCTGAGGATGAGTTGCAGATTCTCCAACTAGCTCGGCAGGAAACAGATCAAAAGTTCTCAAAGCAACACAAGAGCTATTCGCCTGTACCTCAAGAAGTAGTTTTTGCAGCCCGACAGGAAATACTCTCAATCTATATTTCACCAGAATTAGAGCGTTATCTGGTGGAATTAATACTGGCTACCCGTAAACCACAGCGATATTTACCAGAGCTGGCTTCAAAACTTCAGGTAGGAGCCAGTCCAAGAGGGACAATCGCCCTGGATGCCTGTGCACGCTCACGAGCATGGCTACAAGGTAGAGATTTTGTGAGTCCAGATGATGTGCAGGAAATTTACTCAGACGTACTGCGTCACCGCATTTTGCTGAGCTATGAAGCTGAGGCGGATGGTTGGACGGCGGATCAAATTCTTCAAAAATTATTGCAGCATGTTCCTGTTCCTTGACTATCAATTTAGGTCACCAAATCGATGCTGAAAGATCGTCATCGCAGATATAGCTGCTGTTTCTGTGCGTAGAATTCTTGGGCCTAGCGTAAGCGATCTAGCTTTTGCCCGATGCGCCAATGCAAGCTCAGAAGCGTGCCATCCTCCCTCAGGGCCAATCCAGAGGGTGTGCTTTTGTCCCATTATTTCCTCTCGAGAGACCGGCCACTCCGACGCATCCAGTAGAGGGCCAAAGACCCAATGTTGATTTACCGCAGTCAGCTGGCCCAGTGCTGCTTCGAGTGATTGAAACCATGCCCAATCCGGTGAAAACTGACGACCTGACTGCTTACAGGCCTCACTCATGATGCGTTCCCAGCGCTGCTGAGTATTTATCGTAGGAGTCTCGGCACGACCGCTCGAAAACTCTCCTTGAAAGAGCACCACACGGCTCACCCCCAGTTCCACACCTTTCTGGAGTATTAACTCCAGAGCTTTCTCTTTGGGCAAAGCCAACCACAACTCGAGCGATAACGGTGATGGCTCCGGCACAACTACGGCTTCCAGAACCTCAAACTCTAATCGCTGTCTCATCCAGTTTAGCAGTTTCACACGAAACCGCTGTCCAAGCCGATCCTGCAATAGAAAGTCATCTCCCGATCGTAAACGTCTGGATTGGCTTATATGCCGAACTTCCTCTCCTTGCAGTTCAGCACGTAGGGCAAGGCGTAGTTCACCCTCAAATTTGAAATAAGCAGACATTTTCGACAAAACTTGTTGAAATACTATATACTAATGGGAAATAATCGGACGGGGAGTTGCAACGAGGTACCTGATGAACTGTACCCCGTAGCATCTCGAAGAGCGGTTAGAGGCCCTTGCGGACGGCGACTTCCATTGGCGTCAGCCGATGACGGCACTTCCGGCGGGTGTAAAGCCGTTGTGTTGGAAGCAGATAACGTTTGGGCGTTTTCATAGATTCCCATATACAAGAGATTGCGACGAGCACTCATAGATAACACAAGTTTGTTATCGGCAGGAGATCACAGAACTTTAGCAGAATGATGAGGTAATATGCCGCGGGGAGGATTTCGAGAAGGCGCTGGGCGTAAGAAGGAATACACCGAACCGGTGCGAAAGATCTTGTTGGGCTTGCCTGAGTCGGTGCTACAGGAGTTAGATCAATATGCTGATCAACACAATTTATCACGCCCGAAAGCAATAGCTGCCTTGTTGAAACAAATCAATCGTCTAAAAGAACCAGCTCGGCAAAAAACACAACACAAGGTTGTTCTGCAGGAACTCAAGTCACTTCGAGAGAAACTTAAGAAGAGTTCCGACTGAGTTGAATTGGCTCCTCTACATCATCAGCAGAATCTTTCTGCAACTGTTGGAGTCGCTGGCGAGATACTTCAAAACGTCTTCTCGAGATACGGCGTTCAATGATGCCCAAAGTAACTATCGACACAAATATCATTAATATTAGCACCAATCCCATTTTTCCTGACCTCTAAATTATAACTATGCTCTGGAAACTGTTTCTGGCCTTTACACTCATTCCTGTCAGTGAAATCTATATCCTGATCACAATCGGGGGACAGATTGGAATTCTACCCTCCATAGCGTTGGTCATTTTAACTGGAATTGTAGGAGCTAGTCTTGCTCGCAGTCAAGGCCTACAGACCTTAGGACGAATTCGGGATTCTTTTCAACAGGGGTTGGTTCCGGGAGAAGAGTTGCTCAACGCTCTACTGATCGCTATCGCTGGGATTGTCCTACTCACGCCCGGATTTTTGACCGATGCTGCAGGGTTATTTCTGCTTATTCCAGCAACCCGGACTCTATGCCGAGAATGGCTTAAACGTCGCATGGAATCAGTATATGCTCAACGTAATGCGGACAATGGTCCGATTATTCACGGCTAGGTATCCTCACTGATTTTCACGCAGGCAGCATGGACGCAAAATCTCCCGCCCTAATTGTACAGCAAGCCTCTAAGGTACTGAGTCTGGAGACTGTCAAACGAGGCAAGCGCCCGTATGACAACGCTTTGATCACAGAACAGTTGGATCGAGTAGAAAAATTGGTGAGCAGGGATCATGCAAACGAATTGATTCGACTCTATCGTCTGCATGATCCCAATGTGGATGGAACGTCATGGCCACTACGTTGAGGACAGTGACGCTTCACATGAACAAACTGGACAACCGAGGAGCAGGCTGTCCATTTCGAAAATCAGCGCCTGACATCAACTCCTGATGAAGCATCAGGCTCAGTGGCACCGCTTGGGGTTGCGATCGCAAAAACAGTTGCGATAGTGCAGGCTTCGGATCTTCCTCTGATTGAAAGTCCTTACCCGACATCAACCGAGCCTTCGTCTTGGGAACTGTTTCCTGGACAGTAACCGGACGATGGTTCTCAGTGTTTTGAACGATCTGCAACAGCAGTTCACGTTCTCGTTGGTCTTGGCCGCGCTGCTCGATCAGACGTTCATTCATATCGATCAGGCGGTTGTTCAGACCAATCAACCACTCTTGTTGTTGCGTCTGCAACAGGTTGCTCTGCATTTTCGTCACTCCATGACTACTCGGTTCTCATCCTGAAAACCGCATTACATTGGGTACGCCCTCGCCCTGCCAAAGGAAGTACCAAACTAACTCTCTGATCCCAACATCTAGAGTCAGAACACAGCAAAAACTCGAGCTACTGGCTCCATGCCGCTAGCAACACCATGTTGAACGATTCTGGAAGAAACTTTGGTTTCGGAGAATTCGTTAGGCGAGAATAAACCGGTTGGGAGGGTGCAGGGTCGATCAAAGCATGTCGTGTCTAATGACAGACTGGTTAGCATCTTGCTGTTCTCTTAAGACTAGCCTGCCTCCGATGGCAGGTGAATTATGCGACAGATTTTAGATGAATCGGTCGCTGATGGGATAGCTCAGACTAAGCACTCCCGCTGATGGGGAGTGCAAGAAACCTATGCAAAAAGGGTTCGGACTGCAAGAAAAAAATCTGACTTATTCAGATTTTTTTTATTTCTACAACTCATCCAACTCGATTTCACTCTCTGTTTCAGAGTTCAAAGTTACCGCAGATGGCATTTTTCGATAGCTAGCAGATGGATTTACAACAAGAACAACAGCAATGGTGGGTTCGCTGGCAAGAGGGACGCATCGGCTTTCATCTTCCAGAAGTCAATCCTCTGCTTATTCGCCATGTACATTCCTTGGCAACTGACACTCACCCCAATGAGAGATCCTGTATCCTTGTCCCACTCTGCGGAAAATCAAAGGACTTGATCTGGCTTCAAAGTCACTTTCACAAGGTCATCGGAGTGGAGTTGGTTCCTCAGGCCGTCGAGGCTTTTTTTGAAGAAAACCAAATCACTCCGACTTACTCCCTGAGAGATTCCTTCGCAACTTATCTACACGGCAATCTAGCATTGCTACAGGGCGATATCTTCCAAATGAGTTCCAAATATCTGGAGGATCGCCCTATCCAGGCAATCTTTGATCGGGCTTCCCTGATTGCCCTACCCGATAAATTACGGAAAAATTATGTAGCGTTACTCCGCAGTCTAGGTTCTTGCAACACGAAGCTATTATTGGTAACGCTTGCTTATGAAGAAGGTATGATCAGCGGTCCGCCACACTCGATTCCAGAAAATAAAATCTTCGAGTTGTTTGCCTTCGCTACCAACATCGAGCTGCTGGAAAAACAAGATATTCTACCCGAATCTCCCAACTTCCAGAAAGCTGGGCTCCGTTGGGCCTACGAAGCCGTTTACCTGATTACCTTCCCATGAAAATTCTTGCAGTTATACCGGCTCGCTATGAGTCTTCACGATTCCCTGGCAAACCATTGGTTGACCTGCATGGGAAGCCAATGATTCAGCATGTATACGAACGAGTTCAACAAGTTCCCTCAGTAGGGCAGGTCCTCGTAGCCACCGATGATGAATGTATCATCAACGCTGTCCAAGCCTTTGGTGGTCAAGCCTGTATGACTTCGCCTAATCACCCGACCGGGACAGATCGAATCGTGGAAGTGATCCAGAGTCAGCCTTGTGAGTGGGTGCTCAATGTGCAGGGAGATGAACCAACCATCGCACCTAGTGTTTTAGAAACACTCATCCAGCGAGCACTTGCAGATGGCAGCTGTCCCATGGCAACTCTCGTTTTTCGTAGTGATGATCCCAACACCTGGCAAGACCCACATGTCGTCAAAGCCATACTAGCACAAAATCAACGAGCTCTCTATTTCTCACGATCACCCGTACCCTATGCCCGAGATCAAGTATTTCGTGGTTGCTGGAAGCACTTTGGGGTCTACCTCTACCGCCGTGACTTCCTGCTGGAATTTGCCAACTGGCCCACAACTCCCCTTGAACAACAAGAGCAGTTAGAACAATTGCGGGTTCTGGAAAATGGATATTCAATCCTTTGCGTAGAATCTCCCGTGGATAGTATTGGAGTAGATGTGCCAGAGGACCTTGCACACGTCGCTCAACTGATCACAACAGGAATGATCCAAGATTGATTCTTACTAATTTAGATAATTTAAATTATTTTTATTAAGAAAGCCCGTTGCATTTCACTACCTCAATCTCTTATTATGTAACTTATTACTAGAAGTTACAGTTTTATCAGATCATTAACTTTTGCTGATTTTTTCAATAAAAATGAAGATTTTTGATCGTACTAGTGCACTCAAAAAATGTATTTTATAAGCTACAGTTACATTCTTGACAAGAACATATCTCTACTGAAATTGACTGGATTCTTCCTCCTAACTACGGTTTGTTTTTCTATTTGAAAACAAACCAAATCCTCATATTCATTTTTCAAATTTATCGAGAGACGTTCTATGGCACAATTAGATGCGATCTTAAGCCAAGGGGGCCAACCTGTCGAAGAGTTGGTCAAATTCGCAAATCCCCGATTTGACAAAGAGCTCCTGCATCTACCCGGTCCTGATTGGACGAACAGGATTTGGCAACAAAGTGATCGCAATCCACAGGTTCTGCGATCTCTGGGTCAACTATACGGTACTGGACGTCTAGCAAATACGGGCTATCTCTCAATTCTACCCGTGGATCAAGGAATCGAGCATTCGGCGGGTGCTTCTTTTGCCGCCAACCCGATCTACTTCGACCCTGAAAACATTATAAAATTAGCGATTGAAGCCAACTGTAACGCTGTTGCTTCCACTCTTGGTGTGCTTGGGATTGTTTCTCGCAAATACGCCCATCGCATTCCATTTCTGGTTAAACTCAACCATAACGAATTACTAAGCTATCCCAACCAACACGATCAGACGCTCTATGGCAGTGTGAAGCAGGCATGGAATATGGGTGCTGTGGCGATTGGGGCAACTGTCTACTTTGGCAGTCCAGATTCACGTCGACAACTCTGGGAAGTCTCGCAGATGTTTGCAGCAGCTCATGAACTTGGTATGGCAACTGTGCTTTGGTGCTACGTGCGCAACTCCGGCTTCTCCAAGGATGGAATCAACTACGAAACAGCAGACGACTTGAGTTCCCAGGCCAATCATCTTGGTGTCACGATAGAAGCAGACATTATTAAGCAGAAACTCCCTGAAGTTTCCAACGGCTACGGTGCCGTTAAGTTTGGCAAGACCGATAAGAAAGTTTATGACTCACTGACCTCTGCACACCCTATCGACATGACCCGCTACCAAGTACTCAATTGCTACGCCGGTCGGGCCTCCCTAATCAATTCGGGTGGAGACAGCAAGGGCAGCAGTGATCTGGGTGAAGCACTCTACACTGCTGTCGTCAACAAACGTGCTGGAGGCTCCGGCTTGATCCTAGGGCGCAAGGCTTTCAAACGAGAAATAGGTAAGGGTGTTGCCTTACTACAATCCGTGCAGGATGTGTATCTTTGTGATCAAATCACCATTGCCTAATCTTGCCTTGGGGCAAGCTAGTCTGCCCCACTTCATCTGCTCCCCAGCAACCTAATGCCTGAATTACCTGAAGTCGAAACCGTTGTTCGTGGTCTACGCAGCTTGATCACTGGCCAGACGATCCAGCGGGTAGAAGTCTATCGTGAAAAAACAGTTCCAGGTTCCACTCCCCAAGCCTTTGCTGCTGCTGTTCAGGGACGCACTATTGAGAGCGTGACACGCAGAGCCAAGTACCTATTGTTTCAGCTTCACCCCGAATCCTTACTACTGGGTCACCTACGAATGACAGGAAAATTCGTAGTCACAGATCCTCCTTCGGAGCCTGCCCCTCATGACCGAGCTTGGTTCTGGTTGGGTAATAGTCAGGTTTTGATATTTACCGACATGCGTAACTTTGGGACCTTAGAGCTCTTTCCCTCAGCAACTGAAATTCCCAAGCTGCAAGTACTAGGACCAGAACCTCTTACAGAAGACTTCAATACTCGTTACCTATATCCTAGATTGAAAGCCAGTTCAAAAGAGATCAAACCGTTCCTACTGGATCAGCGACTGGTTGCTGGAATTGGCAATATCTACGCTTCTGAAATCCTATTCGCCTCTGGCGTGCTCCCTCAACGCAATTCACATTCTCTAAAGAAGAAGGAAGTCCGGGCTGTCGTAGAAAATACTCGTCGGATTCTGCTGTCCGCTATCGAATATAACGGCACCTCGGTTTCTGATTTTCGGCAGGTGGATGAAAAGACCGGAGAGTTTCAGAATTTTCTGCAGGTCTACGATAAAGAATCTCAGCCCTGTCCACGCTGTGCAGTTCCCTTACAACGCATTGTGCAGCAGCAGCGCAGTACTTTCTTCTGCATCGGATGCCAAAAATGAACTCCCCCTTCTTACGCTGTCTTGGAATTCTAATGCTTCTAGTGTTGACAGCTCTGCCAGCCCTGGCGCAGGTCAGTCTGAAAACTAAGCAATACCTGTTACTCAGTGGTCCCGAAAACACAGCCTCTCACCAATTTGCAAATGATCTGGCAGAAATTTGGAGTATGCCAGGTGTCAGCTTTGGAAGCGATCTTCAGCCTGTTTCCGCTATGGACGGAGCCACTCGACTGGAGCAGATGAGAGATCAGCGAGGGCATCTAGCAATCATCAATGGGCAGGAGGCTTGGCAGTTGCTCCCAGAATATCCTCAAGTTAAAGTAGTGAGCGTACTCTGGCCAAACGTGCTGTATCTGATCAGTCGCTTGCAGCCACCTCAAATCGTACCATTGACAGCTGCGCGCACTGTACGAGCCCCGTTACAGGCCCTGGAAGTTATTAGAGCTTGGGACGATCAATCACCTGTTTTGCTGCTGCAGGAGACAAACTGGTTCCGCCAGGAAGAAACCATTGAGGCTCTTGAAGGGTTCAAAGAAGATGTTTTTCTCAGTTGGGGTAGCTACCCCCTACAGGAAATTCGAGCCTTGCTGAACTTCCCCGGATATTACCTGACAGAAGCCCAGGACACTCTGCAGAAAGTTTGGACACAGCAACTTCCTTGGACGCGTTCTTACACGCTCCCCGCAGAAACCTATACAGGACAACCAGCCTTGCAGTTGCTGGCAGAGTTCCCGGTACTGGTTGTTCACGAGACTGTTCCTGACAGCTTGGTGAATAACCTGCTACGCAGCCTGTTTGGTCACGCTGAATCTTCTAATCCACGCTTTTTGTTTCGAAATCTCTCTACCCAACACAATCTGCTGTTTCAGCAAAAGCTCCCATATCATTCGGTAGCTCGTAGTTTCTATCGTTTCCCCTGACCATGTCTGAGCCCCGTTTTCGACACATCCCCGTGTTGTTGGCAGAAGTGCTAGGGTCTACGCCCGCAAATAGCAAAAATCTACTCGATTGCACCCTCGGTGGGGCTGGTCACTCACATGCTTTGCTAGGGAAATTCCCAAAAGCGAACTTGTATGGGATTGATCGTGACCCTGCGGCCCTGGCTGCCTCACGCCAGCGACTGGCTGAATATCCGGGAGTTACAGCAATTGAGCAGGCCAGTTTTCTAGAATTACCATACTGGGCTGAGAAGTGGCGCAAGCCCTTTGATTTCATCCTTGCAGATCTTGGGATGTCCTCAGAGCAATTGGCAGCTCCAGAGCGTGGTTTTTCCTTTTTGCAGGAAGGACCTCTCGACATGCGAATGGATCCATTCAGACAGGTGGAAACTGCCACACAGATCCTACAGCAGCGGAGTGAATTTGAGATCCGCAGGCTGCTGCAAACCTACGGAGAAGAGCGCTTTGCTCCACAAATTGCTCGTGCCATTGTACAACATCGTGCCAATGCTCCACTCGTTACAACCAGTGAACTGGCTGAATTAGTGGAACGTGTAATTCCAAGAAAATTCCAAAAGCCTAACTTCCACCCAGCTACCCAAACCTTTCAGGCACTGCGAATGGAAGTAAATCAGGAACCCCAAGAAATCAATGCCTTGCTCGACTTTGCTATTGAGAATCTACAGCCTGGGGGGCGCCTGGCGATCATCTCCTTCCACTCCTTGGAAGATCGCCCCGTTAAGCAGAGATTTCGGGAATGGGAACGACCCTGCCGCTGTCCATCAGACTTGCCACGCTGTGTTTGTGGTCTACAAGCTCTTGGGGTCTCTCTACAGCGTAAGCCAATTGTTGCAGGTGCCGAGGAGATAGAGAAAAATCCTCGGAGTCGTAGCGCTCGTCTACGTGTTTTCGAACGCAACGCTGTCTGCTTTCCAGGATATGACAAGGAATCTAGGAACTGACATGGCCAAGAAGGAACGCCTGGATGTGATCATTAATGACATGAAACGGAACCCACACCACTGGCGACTGGATCAGTTTCGTGTGATGCATCGCAACGGCATGAAGATCTGGATTGGCAATGGCTTCTTTGGCTACCACGTGGAGCAGCCCAATTATTATGAACCCACCCTGCGTGAAAAGTGGCAGTTGCACAAAGCCCTCCGTCGATTGCGTGCCTACATTGCCGATTACATCGCTGACAAACGGACTCCCCCCCAG
>AGAU01000191.1 GCA_000224765.2 SAR324 cluster bacterium JCVI-SC AAA005
TTTGTCCTAAAAAAATTATTAAAAATATATAAGATAAGATGAAATTTCCAAAAATGATGAATCAAGTAACTATCAGAGAGTCTGGGGATCCCGATGTGCTCGTAGCTGACACAGGAAAGATTCCTGAAGTCGGGGCTGGTGAGGTCCTAATTAAGGTTGAAGCAGCAGGTATCAATCGCCCTGATGTGATGCAACGTCAGGGGATTTACAATCCCCCACCTGGGGCCTCCCAAATACCAGGTCTTGAAGTGGCTGGGGAAATTAGTTTAGTTTCACATGGAGTTACAAAATACAAAGTTGGCGACAAAGTTTGCGCTTTGGTTTCTGGTGGAGGATACGCCGAATACTGTAAAGCACCTGTGCCCCAGGTTTTGCCAATTCCTGAGGGACTTTCAATGATTGAGGCTGCTGGTGTACCAGAAAATTATTTTACGGTCTGGACAAACGTTTTTCAGAGAGGTGGCCTTCAGGAGGAAGAAACCATCCTTATTCATGGAGGGTCTAGTGGAATTGGGACAACAGCAATCCAGTTGGCTCATCTTCATGGAGCCAACGTCATTACTACTGCGGGCAATGAAGAAAAATGTAAAGCATGCCTGCAACTGGGGGCTGATCATGCCATCAATTATCGAGAGACAAATTTTGTTAATCAGGTCCAAGAAATCACCTCTGGTAAAGGGGTTGAACTGATTCTAGACATGGTGGGTGGTGATTATATTCAAAAAAATATTTCTTGCTTGGCTTTAGAAGGAAGGTTGGTTCAGATTGCTTTTTTGAAGCCCGCAGTTAATGAGATTAATCTTGCACCGATGATGATCAATCGACTCACAATTACCGGGTCTACACTCAGACCTAGGACTGTAGAGCAAAAAGGGGAGATTGCTAGCGAGCTCATGAAACGTGTTTGGCCTATGTTTCAGAAAGGGCAATTAAAAGTTATTGTTCATCAAACATTCCCTCTTGAGAAAGCGAACGAGGCACATCGTCTCATGGAAGCAAGTACGCATATAGGAAAGATTATTTTGCAAGTTACTAAATAAATACTGTTGAGTCATGGGTATAAGTTCCTGAAAAAATTGTATTCCTCGTCTTATTTCCCTTTACATGGAATTTATGACTGTTCATGTCTCAGGTGTATGGCCAATTCTTTATTCATTTTTTAATGCTGATGGAAACTTGGACCGGGATGCAATGAGACTCCAAGTTCAATGTTGCCTTGCACAAAATATTCAGGGGTTGTCAGTCCTCGGATTGGCAACAGAAATCAATAAATTGAGTCAGGATGAACAGTTGCAAATCCTGAGGTGGACCATGGAAGATTTGGAGGGACGGCTACCGCTAGTTGTCACTGTGTCTGGAGTAGATTCAACCACTCAGATAGAATTTGCTAGACAAGCGTCGGATCTGGGAGCAAGTTGGTTGATACTTCAACCTCCCCCTCGCAGACCTTTGGATGAAGAAGAATGCTTTGAGCACTTCTCTGAAGTGATGAACAATATCCACCTACCAGTTGCCATTCAAAATGCTCCTGAATATCTGGGAGTTGGCTTGAGTGCACCGAAAATTCTCGAGTTAAAACGACGCCACCAAAATTTCCAAATCTTGAAGGGAGAGGGATCTGCAGTTCAGATTGAGCAATTGGTTCATGTACTCGGCAAACAAATGCTAGTATTCAACGGTAGAGGAGGAATTGAACTAGTTGATTCATTGCGCGCAGGCTGTGCTGGGTTAATTCCAGCTCCAGAGTTGATTGATCGTCAAGTGCAGATTTATCAATTTTGGAGAAAAGGATTGCTGGAAGAAGCGGAGAAACTTCACACTGCAATTCTGCCTATGATCGTCTTCAATATGCAGACAATCCCCCATTTAATCTGCTATGGCAAACGTCTATTGGCGGCTAGATTGGGTTTGACTGTCTTTGATCGACCTCCTTTTCAGGCTCCTACAAATTTTGGATTACAAAAAATCTCAGAATTCGCCACTCGCCTTGGTCCACTTTCTCAAGAGTAAATGACTTTGAATTTAGGTTTTCTCTATTGGTTTACTGCGAATTTAGGTGACGGTTTCAAATTGAGCATGTTTGCACGATATTGGAGGAAGGCCTTTTCTGATGAGATCCACATCTTCAAATGCTAATTTCCCAATTTGTTGGAGTGCATAAGTGATAGCTCTTATGCGATGAGCGGATAGGAGCATGTTAGCAGTTGTCCGAATTGGATCATAAAAAGCAATAAGTTCTTCTGGAGATACATCAGTTGCTACCCAAATTCTTCCAGAATCAGCAAATTTTTAGGATCACAAAAGTCAACAATTACAGCTTTGCTGAATAGTATCAGCATTCATCCTAGCTGCATCTATTTCATCATTTCTGCACTGAGAAAGCTAGTTTTGTCTGTTACAATGTAGCTGTCATAAAGATAAATCATGAACACCTCAGTTACTTTTTAACTCTACCTCTAAAAATTATATCTTTGGGGTAAGCCATCTGGAAGCCAAGACTCATGGACATGAATTTGATTTCTGAAGCCAGCGAGGGCTACATTTACTGCACGTCTCAAATCACCATAACCCAAACCGCCAACTATCACTCAATTGAGCAGTAGAGTCTCCCTACTGACTTCTAAAACGTATTTGTCAAAATCTTGCTGGAAAACAGTGTGAAACTAGTGAACGTCACAAGCAATTGATAGTCTATTACTAGACCAATCTCTCTAACATCAAGAAAAAAGACCGAACTCGGAATCAAGACAGGGATAGATTGAGTTGCACAAAAGCGCAGTCGATATTTGAGCGAAAGTTTACTGCCATGTCAAAATTGCCTTAAGGCATTTCGCTCTTTCCAATTGGCTTCGATCCAAATTTTGTTGGCTAATGAAGATATTAACCTGGAGTAGCTAATTTGAAGATTTTTGGTAGGTACTGTCTCCATCTATCACAAAATTTTCATATTTATTGAAGAGCGTTTTTGATCGTTTT
>AGAU01000190.1 GCA_000224765.2 SAR324 cluster bacterium JCVI-SC AAA005
AGTAGAGAGCAAAGTAGAGAGCAAAGTAGAGAGCAAAGTAGAGAGCAAAGTAGATAATTGTGTACAGTCGCGTGACGAATTTATAAAGTTTGAAATGCACAATTTATATTCAGGACCCGATTCTAGTTGTATTCGTTATTTTCTCGGTGATAAGAAAGATCTACCTCGGTTAACAACGGAGATGGAAGAATTTGATATTGTGGTGCTTGCAGCTGCCCTCAAGCAGGTATCAACTGCTGAATACAATCCAAATTAAAGCAGCAATTGTGACAGGAGTTACACACGTCATTGCCTTGAGCACGGACAAAGCTGCGGCTCCAGTCAACCTCTATGGTGTTACCAAGCTCTGCTGTGATAAACTATTTGTCGCCGTTATTAATTACCGAAGTAGAAAGGATATCAAGTTAAGTGTTGTACGATACGGAAACGTGATGGGAAGTCGGGGATCGGTCATTCTTTTTTTTGTGAACGCAAAGAGACCGGCATGTTACCGATTACTGATTCACGAATGACTCGTTTGAACATAACCTTGCAACAAAAAGTTGACTTCGTCTTAGAATGTCTTGAGAAAATGTGGGGTGGAGAATTGTTTGTTCCAGGGACCCCATCCTATCGCATTACTGATATAGCTAAAGCCATAGCGCCAGATTGTCAGTTTCAGTTTGTTGACATTACTCCAGGTGAAAAGTTCCATGAAGAAATGATTTTTATGATGGACGCACTGAATCTAGTCGAGTTTTCGGATTATTATGTGATACTTCCATCTACTTTGCCGCGTTGGGATATTGCAAACTTTCTGAAAGAAAGTAACAGTAGTCTTGGAGAATTGGTAAGAGAGGGTTTCTGCTATAACAGTGGAACCAATCCTCATTTCTTAAATGAAGAGGAGTCACGGCATCTGATTAACTCTGAATTGAAGTAGGATAGTGGAATTAATTCTTTACGGTCGTCAGTCAATTGGCGAAGCAGATATTGAAGCTGTAGTCTGAGTTCTCCGTTCAGATTTTCTGAGGCAGGGTCGAGATGTTGGGTATTAAGATCACAGGAATTGTTAGCTACGGTGAAATGACTGGACTTAATAGCCTTGATTTTTGGCTGGAGAAGGAACCCTCAGAATTTTTAATACTTTATGAGGCTTAGGACAAGTCAGACGCATTTAATTTATTTGACTCAGCCTTTTATATTAGCGATTCCGAGTGGACTAGATGGAAGTGTTAGGGCAAAGGAAAACTATTGAGTGAAGACCGAAAGAGTTTGAGTGAGCAATTTTAGTAAAAATCGGGATTGGCGCTTAAAGGTTGTTTTAGCCTATGGATGAGTAATTTCAAAGAAACTTCAAAAATCGTTTTTGATTTGCTGTAGCAATGCGCATTACGATGAAGTCTTGCTAGATAATGCCTCAGTCGGCAGTTCAGTGACTCAATTTCTGTGGTGAAGTTCTTTCCAACTTAGTGCTTGGTGTGTAGAGTGAGTTTTTCGTAGGCCTTCAGCAAGTCCGAGCCATAGCCCATCGTCGGCAGGTGCTTATTCTGTTGATAAAAAACCTTAGCACTTTTGATCATCTTTCTTCAACAGACAAAGAAGAGGACCTTGCTAAAGATGTAATCTATGGCTAGCCAGACCTCACTATGGGATTTTTTTTAGGGAAGAAAGTGCAGAATTCATTGCTTTCGACTAAGGAGCAGGCTTAGGTCTGTGATGAGTTGGCTGGAAGTGCTTCGGCAGCTTGCACCAGCCAGCGATAGACCGTTTTGTGATGGATCCTGAGAACCCTGCCGATAGTTCGCTCCCCCATCCCCTCTGGATAGGGTTGACAGGCTTGTTGCTTGAGGGTTTGGATCTTTGCGGCGTCGTAGCTTCTATAAGATCTGTCGGCAAGCTCAGTGGTAGCGTTGGACACAAAAGCTGATGCCATAGCGAATAGAGTCAGGATGAGGCAGTGAAGACATTGCATCGTTAGTTGTCCAAATCTCGGAGATTACCTCATTTTTCTTTAGGATGTAAGAGCAACAACCCCAAATAAAGAATCTTGAAAATAATTAGCAGCAAAAAAATAAAGTAAACTGAATCCAAATGAAAGTAAGATTTTTTTACGATACAAATAATAATTTCCTGCATCTGTGCAGAGAGTTACAAAAATTTAAAATAGATGCAAAAGTCATCTCAAAGTTTTCAATAGAACCCCCTGAAGTTTATAGAGTCTATGATGGGGTTCTAAAAGAAAGTGATTATAATTTATTTGATTTCAGAGCAATCCAAGATTCGGAGATCTTTAAT
>AGAU01000189.1 GCA_000224765.2 SAR324 cluster bacterium JCVI-SC AAA005
GAATGGAGGTCTATGAACTGCAAATTCCCAAAAGACGTTTTGTCCAGTGTTTTCTGCAACGATGATGTTCAGGTCTCCAGAATCTTTGATTGCCGGTACATCATCAAAAGGGGGTTCAGCCACATGAACTTCACCCGTTTTCAGTGCGGCTAATCGAGCCTGTGGTTCTGGAACTACTGTAATGACTAGCCCGTCCATGTAAGGCGCGCCAGGATTGTTCGCTAATTTACCAAAATTACGATAGGTACTATTTTTCTCGAGAACTATGCGGTCCCCTTTCGCCCATGAATCAAATTTCCATGGTCCTGAACCAATTGCTACAGAGGTGCCGAAGCCACTTTGATCTTTATTTGAATCACAAATTATTGATGAGAAGCTATCAGCTAGAAATGAAATTAGAGCAACGAATGGTTTCTCCAAAGTAAATTGTATTTCCAATGGGTTGATGACCTTCACTTCGGTGATTGGGCCCCAACTACCTTTAGTTAGGCTTGGATTTTTACTATCGAAAGCTTTCTCGATTGTATATTTAATGTCATTCGCATCCAGTGCTGTACCATCATGACATTTGATACCATCATTCAAATTAAAATTGTATATTTTGCCATCACCACTAGATGTCCAGCTTTTGGCAACATGTGGAACAATGTTACCATCTTTATCAGTTGCTAGCATTGTATCATAAATTAGGCTCCATATTTGTAAAGAGAGAGTGCTGGTAGCCTTGTGGGGATCCAGCGAATCAATGTCTCCATATCTTGCCCAGACAATATCCTCAGCTTTAGCATTTGAACACAGTATAAAACTGCACAACAATAATCCCCACGATTTGAAAGCGAATTTTCTAAACATTCTAGATCCTCAATAATATTAACAAGATTGTGCTTCGTTGATGTTTTAACCTTTCAAATAAGTTGTTACTGATAATAAGTTTTCAAAACGATTGCTTTTACTGCAAAGCAGCAACCCATCTCAAGTTTTTTTTTATTGCAATAAGATATTGAGTTGATTTGTTAATTTTTCAATTAACTGATTCTTTCTAAATTTCTATGTGCTAATAAATTAATCAATCAATTAAATTTTAATCAAAACTAATCTAGGAATTAAAATAATATATTTGAATATTTAATTTAATATAAGAATTAATGTAATTTCAGCACGTAATTTTCGCAGTAGTTCTATGAAATAGAAAGCACGTGCCATTGCAGTAAAATTTCAATCGCTAATAATGCGATACCAAATGTAGCTACTGCCTGTCATTGCACAGATTTTCAAATGTTTGGACAAGAGCCTGATTGAAACGTGGTGGTGGCAAAGAAGTTGGAAAATGTTCAAATTACTGCAGACCTATAGAAGTAAACTCAGATTGCCGAAAATGGAAATCAAGGGAGGATTTAGGTGTTCTGTGGGGGATGTAAAAAGAGCTTGTACGCATCAGACCTGAACAATTTTGTGTTCAAGCCGGGAACCAGGCTTCTGAAGCAGCGCTAGAGGTTGATTCCCAAAAGAAAATTCTTTGAAGACTTTTCAGTTAAGTGGCTAAAGGACCTAAACTAGAATCAATGGTGCAACAAGACGCCCCAAAGATTAAATATTTAAAGAAATAAGATTCTTCTCAGTATTTTGTAAAATCCAGGTTTATTATCGATTGGTTTCTGAAATTTGCAATGCCTTGGCTACCTTTTCTTGCATTGAAGGAAGCCATTGGCTACCCTCTTCGCTAGTGATGGCTAGCCAGAACAAGAAGGCACAAGCTGCGATTACGGATAATCCAATTCCAAATCCCCCTTTTTCTTTCTCTCTCTCCCGGAGATTAGGCTCGCCTAAGCTTTGCTGAATCACTTCCATTTCTTGAGGTGTGACGTGATCGGCAGGGGATGGCGCAATAATTTCAGCGTTGATTTTATCTGGTGCCCCATTGTGAATGAGTAATCCCTCCACTTCCTTCCTAAGTGTCTGGATATCAGCGGATAGTGTTCCGATCATTTGCTCAGTTCGCTGAGAAATCTGCTTCTCCAATTCCAGATTCTTTAACAATTCAGACTTTTCCTGAGTTAACTCTGCAACCTGCTTTTCTAGAGATACCACCTTTGCTTGCAACTCAGTAATTTGTTGAGCAGACTCTAAGTTTTCGTTGCCTTTTCGTGTTTTTGAATTAGATGTGGAATCTGCTTGGGAGGTAATTGCTTGCTGGATTTTTTGTAGTTGTTCTTTGTCCAAAAGTCTTCGTCGACCATCCTGATGAGGATTGATCTCCAGTTCTTTCATTAGGCGATACAGCTTGGACTTTCCAATCTGTAGATCCTGAGTAAGTTGGGTCACTGTAATCATCTTTAACTCCGATGTCTGATGCATACTTGCAGTATTTTTTCACTATCCATTAGTGATGGTACTGACGTCACGCTATGATAATCATTTCATTTGTTTTTCCCATTAATTTTTATAGGGGAAAGAAATTAATTGATCCTCCTTTGATGTTAAGGTGAAAAAGCTGGGTTTTACTACCAATTTTTTCGAATGCTACTAACAATTGAGTTTAGCCGAGAGTTGCTTATTCCTAACCCATGTTTTGCAAGATGATTAGACAATTTATTCTTCACATTCGAAGGTAGCCTTGACGGCATTCCCCACGGGAAAGTTTTTCTTAGTAAATTCTCAATAGTAGCTTGTGCGCCATTCGGTTGTTGGACTTCTCCATGATCATTTACAGGAAATTCATTGAATTTTTCTCCTGAATACAACTGACCACTGCCTAATTCATCAGCAGTGAACTCTGATATTGATGTCGATATTGGTTTATTCGAAATGTTTTTTTTGTATTCTTCAATTTCTTGTCGAAGTCTGTCATTGTCACTCTGCATGTTCATCATGATCTTCTGCCACTGACGGACTTGTTCGGTTAACTCGGTATTATGAGCTCTTTCTGCTTCAATCTGAGACTTAAGGAAATTGATCTGATCGCGTAATTCACTAATCAATAAATCCTGGTGTCTGAGGTCGTGTGACGGTTGTACTACCTTAGAGCTCTCCTGCTTTTCGAGTTTGGTTTCACAGGAAGAACTCAAATGGGTTAGTTTTTTCAACAGCCCTTTTAGATGTTGGAAGTCTTCCTTTTGAATCAGTTGATCATTGCCATTTGAAACCATCTTTATTCGATAGTCTCTGATGATCCTCTCAAATTCATCTTTAGAAATTCCTAATTTTTTTGCGGCTTCAATCGCGGTTTTCATTGTTCGTTCAGAGCAATTTTGCTGGAGGATCAGCCATTAAAATGATTTTAAGGTTAAATATGACGTTTTGTAGACAGGAAAATATTTACACAGTTCAATTTTGAAAAATTTAGACTTGCACTTTATTTGCCTACAGCATGCGAGTTTTTCTAAAGAACAA
>AGAU01000188.1 GCA_000224765.2 SAR324 cluster bacterium JCVI-SC AAA005
TTTTCACATCATGTCTTTCAAAAAAACTCAGCATTCCTGAAGTGGCATCTCCAACGGGAGTCCCCAATTCTCTAAGACTTTGAATCCAAGTCTTGGGCATCAATGCTTGGTGAGTAACGTCTAATGGCATAACAGTCGTTGGACGACCGCAGGAAAATACTGTCTGTGCTGCATGAGGGTCAACATAGATATTGAATTCTGCTGAGGGAGTCACATTCCCCCCAACAAAATAACCTCCTCCCATCGTGACAATTTCTCTGATCTTGGGGAGAATATCTGGGGCTTTGGCAAACGCCATTCCCACATTGGTAAGCGGTGCCAAAGTACAGATAGTAACAGAATCATCCTCAGCTTTTCTCAATGTTTCAATTAGCCAGTCGACTCCGTGCTCAATTTGCAATGGCACACTGGGTTCAGGCATGTCCCATCCATCCAACCCAGTCTTCCCATGAACATGCTCTGCTGTGACTAAATTCCGCATGAGTGGACGCGGACATCCCGCAAAAACAGGAACCTCTGGCCGCTTCGCCAGTTCCACAAGTGCTCTCGCATTGCGTGTTGTCAACTGCAGAGGGACGTTTCCAGCAACGGCTATAATTCCCAAAACATCTAGCTCTTGAGAACTTGCCAAAGCTAATAAGATAGCTAACGCGTCATCCTGCCCAGGGTCCGTATCAATGATGATTTTGCGTTTCATTAAATTCCTTTGATAAGAATAGTTGATGAATAAACTTAACTGGCAGTGAAGTAATCAGAGCCGTAAACTATCCAAAATCAAGCTGCTGACAGCTTTTGATTTTCGAAAGTATTGTTCTTTAGAAAAACTCGCATGCTGTAGGCAAATAAAGTGCAAGTCTAAATT
>AGAU01000187.1 GCA_000224765.2 SAR324 cluster bacterium JCVI-SC AAA005
CACGAGTTTCGGTTTCAACTGTTCCTCGTTCTGGGTAGGACGGCGATCTAACATGGAAATGAACATCAATGAATCCGGGCAGTACAAATTGATTTTCTGCATCAATTGTGTTTCGAGTTTCAAAATTGCCTGAATCAAAAATACTTACGATATTAGAATCTAAAATTCCCACGTTTAATTTCTTAATTTTAGAATCTACAAATGTATTGCCGTTCTTAATAACTAAATAAAAATCATAAAGCAGTCCTCTTGTTCAAATTTTTAAACATTTTAACTATAGATTCTTCAAATGTGAAATAAGGGTTGAAACTAAAAGAATCTGAAATTCTGTCAATATTTAACGGAGCTCTATTATGAGATAAATTAACAATTATATCAGCATTAGCCTTGTCGACAATTGAATAGTTAAAATCTATTTTGTTTTGAAAAAGAATTTGAAAAATTTCTTTAATGCTAAAAGATTGATTTGATCCTACATTGTATATAAGATGATGATGTTTTTTAGTGTAAAGTATTGAATGGATTAATGAGTATATGTTATTGATGTAGAAAAAATCTTTAAAGATACCTATATCATTCAAACGGACGAAGTTTTGCTTTTTATGAAAAAATAGAATCTGGTGTATTAAAGAAGTTTTTAGTCTTGTTAAAGAAGATTTTTCATGTTCACCAAAAATAGTTCCCAGTCTTAAAATAATAAAATCTGTAGAGTCTTGAATTCTACTATGATAATAAATAATATTTTCTACTGCTAATTTATGACAGAAGTAATTATTTCTAGGAAGTATTGAATCAACTTCATTATTCAGTAAATCTTTTCTTTGATTTTTGTAAATCCCAGCTGAACTAATAAACACGAAACGTTTAACAAAAGATTTTAACGAAAGTTCAATCAATTTTAATGAGGTTAAAACATTCAACCTTTCAATTTTTTGTGCCGACATACTTTTGGTGCCAGTATCAGTAATAAACGCACAATGAATTACTATATCAATTGAAAACCTATCGAAAAGCAAAGTCAGGTCTTCAACTTTAGAAAGATTAATTATAATTTCATTAATATTTTTATTACATTTTGAGCGAAAAGAAGGTTTATCCCATGGGCTCACAAGAGCATATACATAAGATTGTGAATCAGAGGAAATCGATTCCACTAAGAAGCTGCCGATGAACCCCCCTGCTCCAGTTATCAATACA
>AGAU01000186.1 GCA_000224765.2 SAR324 cluster bacterium JCVI-SC AAA005
GGGGGGGTGCAATTGTGCCAGGTGATTCCATGTTCCAGAACTCCCCGCTCACTCATCTCCTTCACAATAACATGATAAGCGTTATAAACGGTGTATAACTGAACAGCTGTTATGGAAGTCCAATCGGTCTTAAAGAAAGACATTCTGCGTTCCATCTCTCTGAGAACAAATTCCGCTTTTGAGCGGATTCCACTGTAACTAGTGTCTCCATAACTGACGGCAACATCCGCGTAATTTCCTTCCCCCTCCGGCGCTTCTCCGGAGCCAGCGATAACAAATGACTGCTCAATAGCTTCCACTTCTACCGTGTAACAAAAAGCGTGAAAGGATGGTGTATCTGGAGTTTTGACTGCTGGGCAAACATTAGAACGAGCTACAGGATTGTCATCCCCTTCCATAATTTGCCAATCCCTAAGGGTATTTGCATAGCTGCGGTTAAAATCTTCAAAACCAGTCTGTGTGAACTGGCCAGGTGATCGCAGTTCGCAGGCACAAAGTGCAGTACTGGGTCTTCCAATTTGTTGAAGATGAGTCTTAATTTTCTGAAATCCAGCCTCTATCGGAATGGGCTGCATAAATCTAACTCGAACAATTTGGAATCCTGGCAAAGCTGACACACCACCAGAATACTGCATTACTCCGGGAATATATTCATATCCACCTGTTTTCATTTTTTTTGTTTCCATTGATTACCTCAAAATTGTTGCTATTCGATTTCTGCTTCAATTTTTATTTGCTATGAAAAGTTAATCCTAATTTTACTGACCAAATTGTGGATCCAGTTGAACTTGATATCCGTGAAACAAGCGATTGGTTTAATTAGCAATCTCTACTACCGCCATCAAATCACCAACCATTTTATCAAACATTCTCTTTTTTCTTGCTACAGTTGTGTGTGAAAAAATGCAGTACTCACATCCATTTCTAATGTTCACTGCTAAATAGCTAATTTACTTGGTCAATGAATCGAGAACTCCGGGTGCCATTAAATCTTTCAGGTTTTCCAAAGTTTTCTTGGGTATTAGCGTTTGATATTCCTAGCATTTCCAGAAATTATTCGCACCCACAATATTCCTTAAATTCTAGATATCATCGAAATCTCTCTGATTTTTTTCGAAGCCTGTTCATAGTGAATTAGATAAACGTTTGCGGTCCTCTATCCTAAAGTATGAAAAGGGAGTATCAATATTTTCAGTATTAAACAATCAATCTAAGGATTAGATGAACATGAAAAATAATTTTTCAGTTGAAGATTAAGATGCCCTTTGCAAGAAAATCAAAGTCTATGTTTGCAATAAGGCTTATAATTTTTCAAAATAGATTTTTTGATTGAACATCTTGCATCTTAAGAAAGTTTCAAGTCTGTGGAATTTTGACTCAATTACAAACCTTAAAACAAAAGATTCAGGAGAGAAAATGCAGTTGAATTTAAAAGATAAGGTTGCGATGGTTGCCGCCTCTAGCAAAGGCTTAGGATTTGGAATTGCCAAGGAATTGGCTCGTGAAGGTGCAAAATTGTCGATTGGCAGCAGGTCAAAAAACGGAATTGAGTCTGCAGCCAAGAAGTTACACGAAGAAACCGAGGCAGAAGTGTTGACTTCGATTTTGGATGCATCCAATAAAAAAAGTATTCAAAATTGGACCATAAGAACAACAGATCACTTTGGAGGGGTAGACATACTGGTGGTCAACGCAGGTGGACCCCCTCCGGGTAAATTTATGGATTTTAAAGATGAGGACTGGCAATCAGCATTCGATATGAACCTGATGAGCGCAATTAGAATGATTCGTGAGATCATTCCATCAATGGAATCCCGTGGAGGAGGTTCAATTCTTACAGTGACCTCATCTTCTGTGAAGGAACCAATTGATGTGCTAATTCTTTCAAACGTCATGCGCTCAGGGGTGACAAGCCTTGTGAAGAGTTTGTCGCTGCAGCTTGCTCCCAGCAATATTCGCGTAAACAATTTAATGCCTGGAAGAATTGACACCGACCGAGTGCGATCAATTGATGAAAATCAGGCGAAAGCTGCCGGCATTTCTGCAGAAGAAAGGAAGGCTAGGAGTCAGGCAACCATCCCTTTGCAAAGATATGGCACTATAGAAGACTTTGGGAAGATGGGAGCTTTTTTGCTCTCAGATGCTTCATCCTACGTTACAGGGAGCAGTATCGCAGTTGATGGGGGGGCAATAAAA
>AGAU01000185.1 GCA_000224765.2 SAR324 cluster bacterium JCVI-SC AAA005
CCAGTGTGCAGGTAGGTGCTCACCAGTGTGCAGGTTATCTGACTCTAATCCATGATAAGTAGGTTCTCTGGAAGCAGACTCATTACCTTGTCCCAAAATGCTCCTCCGTGCTCTTCATCCCGGTACCGCTCTGGGTAGCGATAGATGTCCGCATCTGTTGTCAACTCAAAGCCTCCCAACACCTGTCTGGAAGCTTCGCGCATCAACTCCTGTGCTTGCTTAACCTTGTCATCAAGTTCTTCCGGAGGAGCTTCGATCAACACAGCATCATGCACTGGAGCGCAGACTCTGATACCCGCCTCGGTCATCAGGATGCAGGCAATTCGAAGCATCTCTGCACCATTGGCCTGCATCAGGAAGTTGGCTAAACTTCTGGCATTAA
>AGAU01000184.1 GCA_000224765.2 SAR324 cluster bacterium JCVI-SC AAA005
CCCCCCCCCCCCCCCCTCAATTTCATTGCAACCTAAGCCCTCGCACATTCGAATTGATAAGCTTTATTTGGTGGTAACTACCATACCGGACTCTTGGCTTCATTCAAAGATTCAAACGATGGTCGACAGCAAATAACCTTTCTGGATCATCCAAATCATTGGCAGGGGCTATTTTACACTCTCTCGACCAAATTTGCGGCACCAGACTCATGGGCTTCCTTGAGGGGGTGACATATGATCGATGTCCAACTTCGTCGATTCAGTGATGATTTTGCCAGAGTAAGGATCGTCCCAGTTTCCTGTGACCACCCTACAACCATTTAAAGACTTGAACCCAACCGTCAAGAAGGACTCCTCAATCAGCAGCTCATGTCAAGAGTTCTGGCAATCATGGTCCTCATCAATCTAATGATGAAATACCCCCCTCAGCACCTTCATAGACTTCACAATGGTGATATACGATTTTCCCAGTTTTCTAGGTTGTTTTTCCTTGCATCCAAACAAACCAACATTCAACATGTTCAAAACTCTCAGTTATGGTGTATTAGATTAATTAAAGTGGACCTTCTTTGTGAAATTTCTTTTCCATATAATATCTGTCAAACTTAAAAAATTCTCGAGATTTCTGAGCAAGATTCTCATCTGAAGCAATGTAAGAAATTGAGATTACTTTTTTCTTAGCTAATACATCAGCTATTTTTCTCTCTCAAATCTTAGAAATAAATTTTTAGCACTGTTTAATAAAACTTCAGTGTATTATTATGTCGAACAAAAAATGCAGTGCAATTTAGCTAGCAAATAAGTCGCAAACAAAGCTTAGATAAGGATAGCTATATAACTAGTTCTGAGGTTAAAAATGCTAGACCAATAGATTACAGATCAGTCGTTACAGTATTCACAATAACACTAATTACTTGATGATTAGATTAAAAAAACAGTTAATACCTTTTATTTTATAAGTTGAAATAGTTTCATACATTGTTTCTTCTTCCTAAGATGAAACTTGAACTATAATCCTTTTTGAAGATAAAAAAATTAAGAAGTAAGAAACCACTAATGAAAATGCCATCAATTTCGATTAAAAAAAGTTACATTTTTGGACAAACCAATAAAATTTATTATCATAATTATAATCTTGACAAGCCAGGATTTTTAAGATTATTTATAATTTTTTTAACTTAAACTAAAGAGGTTTTATGAAAAAGGTTAAAAAGCTATTAACTATTTTAATAGCAATTACATGTTGTTATTGTAACAACGCATTAGCAGAAATCGAAATATCTTTCAGGTTCAATGACGCTGGCCAGAAAGAAATGAGAGCAGCTGTAGATGAATTTGAAAGGATTAATCCTGGAATAAAAGTTGATTTACAACGCATAGCTTGGGGGAGCGCAAGAGAACAGTTCCTTCGTGAAGCAGCAGTAGGGGAAGGACCAGATGTTGTTCATATTGCACAGGTCTGGACAAGGAGCATGGGAGAATCAGGTGCTTTATACGATATGAATAATCTAATAGACAAGTACGGTGTTGGTATTGGGTGGAATGACTTTATTTCAGCAGATTTAGCAAGTCAAGATGATGGGACTATTCATGCTATACCTTGGACAGTTGATACTTTTGCAATGGTATATAGAAAAGATATCCTTGAAAAAGCTGGAATAAAAGAGTTTCCAACAACATGGAATGGTTTACTTGAGGCAAGTACGAAGATAAAAGAGAAAACTGGGTCTGCAGGATGGGCTATCCCAGCAGGTAGTGGCCCTACAAATTCCATATGGTTTTTCTTAAATTTTTATTGGTGGTCTAATGGATGGTCTTTAATCGATCGAAAACCTGATGGCTCTTACTACATAAACATTACTCAAGAACAAATTGCAGAAGGGATTGACTATTACAAATCATATCTTGATCGAGGAATAAATCCAAAATCTATGCTGAACGTTACAAATTGGGGAGCACAAGAATTAATAGAAGGTATGGTTAGAGGTGATTTTTCCA
>AGAU01000183.1 GCA_000224765.2 SAR324 cluster bacterium JCVI-SC AAA005
AAAAAAGAAAGTTAAGATTAATTTCAATAAATAAGATTTAAGATGCTAATTATTTCTAAAATTTAATCATTCAGAAACTGTAGTTCTCAGTAAGTAAATCTTAAATCAAAAGGGAAAATAAAAAAAGGTTTGAAACAGTTTCAAAACCTAGTGAGCGTAGAATGTAAATCATCAGCTACTGAAAAGACATAGGGAATTCGATTTTGATCAAAGGTTAATTGCGAAAAAATTATGTTGATCATAGATAAAGGCTATGCAAAATTGGATTATTATTATGTAGAAAACTATTATTAATAGCTAAATTCTTTTCAGAATTAAAATAAAATTAATTAAATAATAATTAATCTTATTTAAAATAATTCAGCATACATTAGAAAATTTAAATTTAGATAAATAGTATAAAGCATTATTAATTTTATTATTATGAATTATCTTTTTTGTTACGATAATAATTCAAGTACTTAAATTCATTCGAGGGATTTCCTTTCACTTCTATTTCCTTCATTTTATCTCTTGTTATTATCTGATTTGAATCAAAAAGATTGATCGTATGTTGTAAATTTATCGACTGATTCATAAAATTTTGAGACATATTATAAAGTTGTTCTGCTGCTGAAGCATTGGTATGTACCACTTGTTCCATTTGCCCCATCGCCTGACTTATTTGACTTGCAGAAAGATCTTGCTCAACACTTGCACTTGAAATGTTGACTACCATATCCTTTGTTTGTTCAATTTTTGGTAAAAGGCTTTTTAATAATATAGTTGTCTGTTCTACTAAGGCTTTTCCTTCATCTGCAGATTTCATTATTTCATTAGATGATGTTTTACTTATTTCAGCAAGCTTACCAACTTCTGTAGCAACAACGGCAAAACCCCTACCATGTTGACCAGCTCTTGCAGCTTCCACAGAAGCATTCAAAGCAAGAAGATCGATTTTCCGACTTATTTCTTCAATGACAGAAATCCTAGTTGCTATTTCTTTCATGTAATTGAAAGAGTGTTCGACTGCTTGGACACACTGTGCTGCATCATTGGCAACCATTTCAGCTGTTTTTTCTGTTTCTTTGGCAGATTCCATATTTCTTTTGATAATTGTAAGCATTTCTGCCATGGCCGTAGAAGTTTCTTCTACCGAACTCGCCTGATTAGAAGCACCATCTGATACCAAAGCAGCAGTGCCCTTAATTTCTTCACTACCTCCAGCTAAATTGGCCCCAACAAGTGTAATCTTGGAAATTATATCAAAATCTTTTTTTAGTTTTCTTTTAACGTATAACGTAATAAAGATGCCTATTAAAGCAATGATAATTCCGCCTATTGAAGAAAGAATTAATACAAAATAGACTGTTTGCGTACGTATCCTATCTGTTTCATCGATAGAAGCTTGAACACTTTTATCTAGCTGCATTTTATATTCAATTAAATTGCCTCCTAAAACATTAGAAAAACTTACAAATTCGGTCAATTTATCCTGAATTGAGGAGGAATTAGAATTATTGATAATTGATTTGAGTTTGTTTACTAAATCAACATATTTGCTATATTCAACCTTAAAATCATTTAAAAGGTTTAGCGAAAGTTTCAAATTATCAGAAACTTTAACGTCAGATGATAATTTTAAAGCTAAATCTATTAAATCGCTGCTTACTTCTGTATCAAGATTAATTTCTTCGGATAATTGATAAAAACAAAAAATTTCTCTGCCAGTTGTGGTGCGTATTCGTTTTGATCAACATTTTTCGGCTCATTGGTATTTTTTTCTAAAATTTCATTTAATTTAGATTCTTCTTCTGTTGCTGTAATGTCAGATAAATTTTTAGACTCATTGAAATTTTCAAGTTGTGTATAACCTTCTTGGACGATTTCAGATATGAATTGAACCAACAATCTCTGTTTTTGCTCTTTCCCTACAATTTCTGAACTAATTCTTTGGAGTGGTAAAGAAATTTGGCTAATTTCCTTAATCAATTTTTCCATTCTTCCCATACTTTTTACAGTCATCAACGCAATAATAACCATAATTAATAAGCTAAAAAGAATTGAAACAAATATCGTAAAACTTATTTTTTCTTTTTTCATTGCTAAATTTTTCAATTCATAGTTTACAAATTCTATCCAATTGGAATATATATATTTAACAAACTTTTGATTAAGTTAAAAAATGTATATTTAATTTTAAAAGGATAGAATTAAAAACCCCATATTTTTCTAAAATAATACTAATTTTCGATTTTCTAATCAAGAAATTGAATTCTTATTCGATTAAAATGATTCAATGTTTCGCAGTAACAAACTGTTTAAAACCCTTTATATTCCTGAATGTCTCCGCTTAAGAAAGGCGTTTGCGTAACTCTTTCGTCGAGACATTCAAAAACTATTTAAGATATACTGTGAAATTTTGACGAAAAATTCCAGAGGATTTCAGGCGAAATTAAAATTAAAAACTTCAATTTCTTATTTATAATTACATTTACAACATCTCTATTGTATTCTGCATGAGTTTGAAAGATAATACATTCTGAAATGCCGACAGAAATGCTAGTGATATCATTTTACCGTAAAAGAAAAATTTCCTTTAACTGGATGTGAATCCTCTGAAAGCCCACGCCATTTGACATGATATTCACCTCTAGGTAGAGCATCTAGATTATAAGTTAACTTTTCAGCAAGTTTCATACTATCTACATAATCAACAAGAAAGCTTTTTCCGTGCTGGCTAGTCAAGCTTACACTCGTAATCCGAATAGGTTTTGTGAATTGTATTCTCAATTCAGATGGTGGCTCTTCAAGAACAGCTTTGTCTTCGGGAACAGTTATTTGCTGTTTGGAATGAGCCCATCCCATTCCGGTTCCTAGTATCAAAGAAAAACTGATAGCTAAAAGTCCACGTCTAAGACATCTATTGTAGACGAATTTCATAATTACTTTTACTTTTAGTTTTAGCTTCGAAATTAAAACATAGAATTTCCTAGAAAATCTAAAGAATCAATAAAACCTGCAGAGCTTATAAGTATTTCTGGTAGAAATTAATTTCTTTTGCTTTGATGTTATTTTATTAGCCTAATGCTACAAGACCCAGGGCAGCCAAAAGTGATGATGTATTCGATGATTTGTGAAGTTGCCGACAACAAAACATCGCTGGACAGCGCAATCCCCTGTGTACCATTGAGTTGTTTACTCAACACTAACCTATGGACATGTTCTAAATAATTTACTTCAGAATACTTACTGGTAATGAGATGATAAGGGGGGCCCATTTGTAGTTAGTAGATCTCTCTCATTATTCAACTGATAATATATATATTTCGAATCAGACTTATTTCCTGAATACTTCTTTGTCATTCAAAAAATATTCATCATGAATAATTCAAACACTAGGTCTTGTACTAACTCAGAGAAATAGACATGCTCAATCTTGCTTCCTCCAATACACGATTCTTAGTAAATTAGTATTCTTGATACAACTAGAAATCAACAAAGACATCAATGACGGAATATAAAGAAGATTGAAACCCACCTGACGATTTTAAATGTCATAGGACTCTTTTACTTCATATTTTGATTCA
>AGAU01000182.1 GCA_000224765.2 SAR324 cluster bacterium JCVI-SC AAA005
AGTCACCATCCAGCCTGTTTGTTTCTTTGATGGAATAGCAATCAACCACGGCACGATTGTCAACGCTTACAACGCTCAGAATGTAGCATAAGGCTCCGTTTGCAGCGCAGAGCTGAGAACCTGTAATGGTGGTGATCTCAGTGGCAGCAATGCCTACTCAAGCTGTCGAGTAGCCGATCCAGTTGCCTGTGCCTTCAATAGCTTGAGCATTGCCCACGGCAATAGTGTGACAGCTTACAGTGATGTCTCTGTTGACTATGGTGCCAGTTGTTTGTCCGAGCAGAGGTTGTGCAGCAACGGGGTGCTCAGCGGTAGCAATTCCTACTCAAGCTGTCGAGTCAGTGAAGCGAGTTCCTGCACCTTCAATGGCCAAACGGTTAGCAGCGGTTCCAGCGTGACAGCTTATGAAAACGATTCAGTCAACTTTGGCTCAAGCTGCCAAACTCAGCTGCGTAGCTGCAACAATGGAACTCTAAGCGGTAGCTATACCAATGCGGCCTGTAGCGTGGCCTCTGCCGCTTCCTGCACTTTCAATGGTCAGACAGTCGCTCACGGCACCTCGATCAATGCTTATGAGTCTTCCTCCGTTGCCTTTGGCAGTACTTGCACGTCCCAGAGCCGAACCTGCTCCAATGGTACTTTAAGTGGCAGCTATACCAACTCCAGTTGCAGTGTGGCAGGGGCTCAGAGTTGTTCCTTCAATGGAGCAACAATCAATGACGGCCGATCAGTAACCGCCCACCAGACAGCTTCTAATGACTATGGCAGTAGCTGTACATCCGAGAGCAGAAGCTGCTCCAACGGATCACTTAGTGGTAGTTATTCCTTCGGCAACTGCTCGGTGCAGACTCCAGCAACCTGTAACTTCAACGGACAAACGATTGCCCATGATGCCTCAGTGACAGCCTATCAGGCCAGCTCGGTAGCTTACGGAGAGGAGTGTAGTTCTGAAACAAGAAATTGCAGTAACGGAACTTTGAGTGGGACTTACTCAAATTCAAGTTGTTCCGTAGCAGCTGCAGCTAGTTGTAGTTTTGGTGGTCAAACAGTAGCCCATGGCAGCAGCGTAACCGCTTATTTATCTGATTCAGTGGTTTACGGGCAATCCTGCTCCACTCAGACAAGAAGCTGTTCGAACGGGACTCTCAGCGGAACGTATGCAAATTCGAGTTGCTCTGTGGCTGCAGCAGCCAGCTGTAGTTTCAATAGTCAGACAGTAGCCCATGGTTCTTATCTAAAAATGTATGCATATGAGGAAGTACCAAGTATACGAAGTGGATTGGGTTATACTTGTGAAAATTCTAATTCTGACATTCTGTGTCAAAATGGAACTTTAATGACCAATATGAATTACCAACATACGTCCTGTAATACTGTTCCGACGTCAACGTGTGCATTTTACACTTCTCAGGTTAGTTACTATGATGTACCTTTTGTGATTGTAGCCGATGGTGATAGTATTGTTACGTACAGACATAACTCACGAGATACCTGGCTGGGATCTTGTTCTGAAATGAAAGAAATTAGAGAATGCTCAAATGGATTACTTAGTGGATCATATTCATTTTTAACATGTAAATAACTAATAATAAAAAATTATTTAATAAGTTCAGGAAGCATTGGGACAGTATGCATGAATCCATAACAAAAAGTAAATTATTAAAATATTTAATGATTTTATTAGTTTATCTTACAGCAACTGGCAGTTTGAAGGCCGAGATTACTCGTGCCATCCGCCCAGTAGTCTTACCTAATGAAACAGGTCAGCAAGCCCGATTATATCAGAATAGTCATGCCCTGCTTATTGGTATCAGTGACTATCAAAACGGTTGGCCGGATCTTCCAGGGGTTCGCAAAGACATGGCCCTTGTTCAGGAAGCATTGGCAGAAAACGGCTTTGAAGTCACTCCTATCAATGATCCCAGCAGTGAGGATTTAAAAAAGATCTTTGACCTCTTCGTTAGTCTCTATGGACGTGATCCAGAGAACCGATTGCTGATTTACTTCGCCGGACATGGTCACTCTCAACTGCAAACTTACGGCACAACGATGGGCTACCTCGTTCCAACTGATGCGCCCGATCCTCAACAAGACCTCAATGGCTTTTTAGACAAAGCTCTGGATCTGCAAATGATTGATGTCTATTCCAAACGCATTCAATCCAAACATGCCCTCTTCCTCTTTGACTCCTGCTTCAGTGGGGAACTCTTCGCCCTCTCTCGAGCTGTGCCTCAGGAGATTGCCAGCAACACCACAAAACCAGTGCGTCAGTATATTACCTCCGGTTCTGCTAACGAAACCGTGCCTGATCGGAGTGTTTTCCGAGAGCAGTTCATCAACGGAATCGGTGGTGATGCAGATGCCAATAGCGATGGCTATGTAACCGGATCTGAGCTTGGTCAATTCCTCTTCTCCAGTGTCTCCAAGTATACCAAGAATTATCAGACACCTCAGTACGGTAAGATCCGAGACCGAAACCTGGACCAGGGGGACTTTGTCTTTGCCGTGCAATCTGACTTCATGCGCCAAACGGAGCTGCAACTCAAGGAGCAGGTCAAGGAAGCCAAGAAGAAGATTAAACCTGTCAACAATGAATTGAGAGAAATCGTCAGTTTCCTATTGGATGGCCAGAGAACCCGAGCCGGTGCTTTATTGAGCAAATACAAGGACAAGTCGAAGGTCAAAGAGTTGATGGGCTTCTTCATCAAGCAACCTCCACCAGTCCAATATGAGCTTGGGCAGGTCTATCGCAAGGCTTTAGGTGTAGATGAGAATTTGGCCTTGGCTAAAATCTTCTATAACCAGGCAGCTGAGCGCAATCATCCCAAGGCCCAGACGATGTTGGGCTACATGCATCGCAATGGAATTGGAACCGGGGTGGATTTGGAAAAAGCGGTTAGCTGGTACCAACGGGCGGCTGAGCAAGGAGAGGCTACTGCCCTCTTCAACTTGGGAGGTATGTTCCGTAAAGGCTATGGAGTACCACAAAACGATGGAAAGGCTCTTGAAAACTATCGGCAAGCGGCAGCCAAAGGGAATGCTCAGGCTAAGCAGATGCTGCAACGGCTTTCAGACTGATTGCCTATGCAGCAACAACCTCAGCACTGGTTGATCTATCTCAGTCTAATTCTGCTGGTCGTCAGCTGTGGAGAACCAGTTCCAGTCGATTGCACCCCTGATGAAGAGCAGTGTACGACAGAAACAGAGGGAGGGTTTGAAACAGGGCCTGCTGCAGGAATTGCTGCCGGTGGT
>AGAU01000181.1 GCA_000224765.2 SAR324 cluster bacterium JCVI-SC AAA005
GAAGTTGGCAATTTGGCCAAATCTTGTTTGAGTGTAATCACGAATTCTGGCTCAATTGCTAACTGACAATAAATATTGCTATCGACCACATCACCTTCACACAATAAACCAGGCGTCATTATTAGCCCACAGATAGGTTCATCAACACCAAACTGCTCTCTAATCGCTGCACTTGTACAACCAACTTTGTATCCAATAGGTCTGTCACCATC
>AGAU01000180.1 GCA_000224765.2 SAR324 cluster bacterium JCVI-SC AAA005
GTTGGCCCAGGCTAATGCGTTGCCCAAGAATGTGATGGCTCTCTTAGCTAGCCAATAATGTAGGTTTGGTTAGGACCTTTGATAAGAAGTTTTGGAATGATAGCTGTACGTGTCCCTGATCACTCCAATGAGTGATCAGGGTAAGTAGACTTAGAGTGTCCACAGCCTTCTGACAGCGGACCAAAACTGGTTTCAGAGAATTAAATAAGCTCAATGATAAATCTGGTACTTGTTAACAAAACAAACTGAACAAATCTCATTGGTGATATTAGTCTGTGAAGGTTTAGGTCAGACTGAAGTTATTCTGAGGAGATTTATTATCTCATCGAGCTTCAGAGTATTAGATAGAATTGATTGAGTAGTTGGCTTGATCTTAGAAAATTTAGATTCTTTATTTTTAAATAGATGAAATAATTCTATTACTTTGAAGATATTTTAAATCACTAATTTATACTAAAGTAGTAACTTTAGTGGTTGTGAAAAAAACCTAAGATTCAAAGTTGTTAACCTAGTAATCATACTTCTTTAGATAATGCTTTTAAAGCCACATTCTAAATAAAATTGTTACTGCTATTTAATTTCATTTGATTTAGCAGTTGACTGTTATGCTACGCTTTGTTTTTCGGCATTTGACATTCCGATCCAACTCGTTTGGATTGGTCTTTAACCTTTTCCTGGATAGTTCGGAGTAATTATCCATTAGATCGCGAAGGCCAAGCAATCAATTGATGGCCTGCACTTCTAAAATTTAAATAATTTAGATTAATCTGATTATTTCGATTCAAACCCTGTTAATTTCCTTTCGGCTCAAAGCCGAGCAATGGATTTGTGCTGTTCGTCATGGAGGATGGACAGAGATTCGGAATCCAATACCGAATCTAGGTGGGGTGCTATGCATATATCCCCGCTGCTTTCACGGAAGGAAGTCACTCAGGAAATTGTATTTCCAAACTACAAGGAATTAGTATGAGTCTGCGAATCAATAACAACGTTGAAGCCCTAAATGCTCATAGAAATCTGGTCCAAAATGACCAGTTGCTGGCAAAATCGATTGAACGACTGTCTTCTGGACAGAAGATAAATACCGGTGCTGATGGTCCAGCTTCTCTGGTTATTTCAGAAGGACTGAGAGCGCAAGTGGCGAGTTTGCAACAAGCAACCGAAAATAATGAATCAGCGATTTCAACTGTCCAAACGGCTGAGGGTGCGCTCAATGAAGTCTCTAGACTTCTGGTGGATATGCGACAGCGAACAGTTGCAGCAGCAAATGTTGGTGTGAATGATCAGAATATGGTCGCTGCTTCGCAGAGGGAAATTGAGAATGCTCTGAGCTCGATAGACAGAATTTCTCAAAACACTCAGTTTGGCGGAGAAAAACTTCTGAACGGCAGCCAAGAAGATCCAACGCAGAGGAATCTGTCTTTCCAGATTGGAGCAAATCAAGGTCAGACAGCGAGTGTTTCTTTACCAAACATAATCACGACAGAATTAGCAAAGGGGGCCCCAAATAACGGTGGTCTTTCCAGCTTAGCTGATGTGGATGTCACGACCAGCGAAGGCGCCAACGCTGCAATGAGTATGATTGATGAAGCTATCAGTCAAGTAACGATGAGTCGCGGTGATCTGGGTGCTTTCCAGAAAAATACGCTGGAGTCAAATCTGACTAGTCTGAGAGTGGCGACTGAAAACCTTACAGCTGCAGAATCGAATATTCGTGATGCGGATGTTGCAGTTGAACTGGCTGCCTTCACACGCAACCAAATCATGACGCAAGCGTCAACTGCACAGTTGGCTCAGGCCAATGCAATGCCCCAAAATGTAGCTCACTTACTTTCTTTTCAATGAAGAAGAGGTCTTAGGCCAGTGGTGATCACATTCCATTGGCCTGACTTCTAGGCTAAAAAGATTCTCAAATTTGCAAACTTACCCTATTGTGTAGAGACGGGGTTTCAAATTCAGAATAAAATCAACGATAGGAGCTCGGTATGAGCCTGCGAATCAATCAAAATATTGAGGCGCTGACTGCTAATCGATACTTAGCCCAAAATGATGCGATGCTCTCAAAATCTATTGAGAAACTAGCATCGGGACAAAAAATTAATTCAGCTACTGATGGTCCGGCTTCCCTAGTAATTTCGGAGAGTCTGCGCTCCCAGATCAGTAGTTTGAAGGAAGCAGCTCGGAACAGTGAGGTAGCAGCTTCGGTAGTGCAAACTGCGGAAGGCGCGATGGATGAAGTTTCAAGACTACTGGTCAATATTCGTCAACGTGCTGTTGCTGCAGCAAATACTGGTGTGAACAATGAGTTGATAGTAGCGGCGTCTCAGTCTGAGATTCAGAATGCTCTGAGTTCGATAGATCGAATTGCTGAGAACACGCAATTTGGATCCAAGCCATTATTAAATGGAACTAACTCAGAGTTAGAATTTCAGATTGGTGCTGACAAAGGCAACACACTCAAGCTGGTTTTGCCAAACATTACCACCGACAAATTAGGGATCGGTAGTTCTGAGGCTGGAGACTCAAGCTTGGCGGGGGTTGATGTTCGTACCCCATCAGGTGCAGCATCTGCGATCAGCATTGTAGACAAAGCGATCAGTGAGATCGCTAGTTCACGTGGAGAATTAGGTGCCTTACAGCGCTCGGCCCTACAAAGCAATTTGGTTAGTCTTCGACTAGATGCAGAAAACTTGTCTGCTGCTGAATCGATAATACGCGATGCTGATGTGGCAATGGAACTTGCTGAATTCACACGCCTCCAAATCATGAATCAGTTCGCAGTAGCACAAGCTGCACAAGCGAACGTACTGCCCAGAAATCTATTGCATTTGGTGCAGGCACAGTCCTAAAGAAAGTTCTGGTTAGAATAGTATGTTCGCTGATACTATCGTAGCTATTGCCACACCACTGCAACCCAGTGGATTAGGAGTTATTCGTGTCAGCGGTTCTACGGCTATCACCTCGATAGAATCCATTTTCCAGCCAAGTCAAGGGGGGTCTGTTGCCAAATCACCCAACAGAAAGCTGAGGCATGGTTGGCTGAATATAGGGGGACAACTGGTTGATGAAGCAATGCTGGTTGTCATGCGTGAGCCACATTCCTTCACTTCAGAAGATGTTGTTGAATTGCAGTGCCACGGAAGTCCTCAGATGCTTCAGATGGTTTTGCAGGAAATTCTGATGCTGGGTATACGACTGGCAGAACCTGGAGAGTTCACCCGCCGTGCATTTCTTAACGGCCGATTGGACCTGACTCGTGTAGAAGCAATTGCTGACTTGATCCATGCTGACTCCCGTATGTCGGTCCTACTTGCCGCACAACAGTTAAGAGGCCGCTTATACGAGATCATTCAGCAACTACAAGAAGAACTCATCCATATTGCTTCGTTGATTGAAGCTTGGATTGAATTCCCAGATGAGGACGAAGAATTCACGGGCCAAACTGATTGTGAACGTAGACTCCAATCCTTACGTAGCAAATTGGAAGGACTGTTGCAGAAAAGTAGGCAGGGGCGTTTACTGCGAAACGGGGTGCATGTTGTCCTCTGTGGTCGACCGAACGTAGGCAAGTCTTCGCTGATGAATGCTTTGCTGCGTGAAAATCGATCGATCGTCACGGAAATTCCAGGTACAACTAGGGATATAATTGAAGAGAAATTAGAAATTTATCAAGTGGCTTTTCGGTTCAGTGATACTGCGGGAATACGCCAAACGGAAGATCTGGTAGAAAAGCAAGGGGTAGAGCGAACAAAAAAAGCTATTGAGCAGGCAGACCTTGTTTTGTTGCTACTCGATGGTTCTCAGGAGTTGCGGGCAGAAGATCAAGAATTGTTAGCAGAGATTGAGGACAAGCCTTCCCTGATTGTTGCTACAAAAGCAGATCTCTGGGACAGAGAACTACCAAATTGGAAGGAAAATATTCAACCTCGATGGATTCCATTTTCAGTCCATCAGGAAGGGAAACTAGAAGAACTGGAAAAAACTCTTTACCATAACAGTATCTCAGAAGATACTCAGCTGTTGGAAGAATCTTGGCTGACAAATCTGCGTCAACAGGCAGCTGCTAAGAAAGCATCGGAAAGTCTGGAGATAGCACAAAATCTTCTTCAGCAGCGAACCGGCGAAGAATTCGTGGCTGCTGAACTGCGGAGAGCCTTAAACGCACTGGGTGATATTGTTGGGCAAACTACAGCTGATGATCTGCTGAGTCGGGTTTTCGCGGAGTTCTGTATTGGTAAATGATAGGCTGCGGCACAGTGATGGAATGTTGTTGCTACAGAAAAAACGAGCACTGTTGCGGCGATGGGATGTACTGGCGCAACATCAGTTGGCACTGTCGCATATTGATGATGCCTTACCGCTGCTAGAAGAAAAAGAAGATTGTTTGGAGGACCTACAGCGCGTCGATTCGCTATTAGATGATTGGGGTCAAAGCTTCCCAACAAAGTTAGATGAAATTTTAGAGCCTCAAGGCTTACAGCGTTTGCTAGAAAAAATCCGTGTAGCTGAGCAGGAATTTGCAAGGCGCGTTGCCCAAGAACGTAACACGACAATTACCGAGATCAAAACCTTGCTCCAGCAATTGAATTATGGTGCGGTGAAAAGCAATCGCCCACAACCCCGACATCGGAAGACTATTCTCTAAGGATCATCCAATGCGGCTGACAGTTAATCAGGTAGAGCACATTCTGGAACGTTGGCATCGTCTACTCCGTGGCAATCATGTGCATTTTGGTTCCTCTGATCCAACTCGCTTGACTGCTGAAGCACGACGTAACGCTCAGCAATATGTTGCTACAAATACAACTGTTGATACTGGAATCACCCCAAGAAATATCTTGGAGCGCATTGGTGATTTTCAGATTCCAGACCCTGCAATTGATTATGCAGAGCAGCGTCGAGCAGGACAGTTTCTAGATCCACCTTACATTCCGTCTATCAGTCCACCCACCATCCCTAAGCTTCAGGATCGGGTTCGCAGGCTCCAGGAACTGCGTGAACGCAATGCGCAACGGCGTCAGCGGACTATTCAGGACCTCGCCTCGCGCTCTACTATTACTTTAACTACTGAGGTTGCAGTAGAGAGTCCAGGCCATCCTGAATCAACGCAACGACACTCAAACCAGATGACCAACGGATTGGCTCATCCTTTCCAGCAGCATGAGCAGCATGTAGAAGGCGTTGCTTCCCATGCCAAATCGTGAGATGCTCTGACGACAACTCATCTGTACAAATGAGATCAATGTCCGGAGAAATCCAATGTTGTCAGACGCCAGATTCCAATCCCTTCAAATTGCAGTATTGACTGTCAGTGACACTCGTACTGTAGCCAATGATACTTCTGGTGATTATCTCAGTGAACAAATACAGCAAGCTGGGCACCAGCTAATCACTCGTAATTTGATTCCTGATGATATCTACCAACTCCGGGCGGTCGTTTCCAATTGGATCGCTGATTCAAGTGTTGAAATTATTTTGACTACGGGAGGGAC
>AGAU01000179.1 GCA_000224765.2 SAR324 cluster bacterium JCVI-SC AAA005
AACCAATATGGAATAAATTTTAAAAATTAGAAACTACTCAATAGTAAGATTAAAAGAACTTAAAGTTGGGAGTTTACTAACAATTATTTGGATGAATAACTTTCTAAGTTTAGCTCGGATGATCGATGGCAAGCAACAAACGAATCATTTTTATTTGGAACGGGCAATAGAGCAGGAACTTTCTGTCTGCATACATCAAGAGCATATTTACAGCGAGGCTGTAAAACACAACCAGTAGGTGGTTTTGATGGGTCTGGAATGCTACCTTGCAATAAAATTTTTCTTTCACTACCAACTTTATACTTTGAAATAGCAGCTAAAAGTGCCTCAGTGTAGGGATGCTTTGGTGCAGTGTATATATTCTCAGCCGGAGCGACTTCAACAATCTTCCCCAGATACATCACGATAATTCTATCACTAAAGTATTTAACTACTCCGAGATCGTGGGCAATGAAAAGGTAGGAAAGATTAAAATCCTTCCTGAGATCGAGGAGAAGATTCAGAATTTGAGCTTGGACTGAAACATCCAATGCCGATACAGGCTCATCGCATACAATGAATTTCGGTTGGCTACTTAACGCTCTTGTGATTCCTATTCGCTGCCTCTGGCCACCACTAAACTGATGGGGATATTTTTGTAAATCATCCGGGGACAAGCCAACCCTAGTTATTAGCTCACAGGCTTTATTAAATCTCTCCTTTTGTGTGCCAATATTATGAATTGCTAGTGGTTCGGTTACGATATCAAGTATCCTCATCTTTGGATCGAGAGAAGAATACACATCCTGGAAAAGCATCTGAAAATTTTTCCGGAAATCTTTGATTTGATGTTCAGGAGTTCGGGAAATATCTAAAATTTTCCCATTAAAATTGTATGTTATTTTTCCTGCAGTTGGAGGAAACAATTTTACAATACATCTACCAACAGTAGTTTTACCAGACCCACTTTCACCAACGAGCCCTACGGTTTCGCCTTTCTTTATGTGCAGGCTGATATCATTGACAGCTTTGTTGAAACTGGAGATCCTATTGAAAAAACCCTTACGATTCGGAAAAAATTTCTTAAGGCCATCGACCTCGAGAATATTATTCTCATCCATAATTCAGAGCTCTCCCTGTTCTGCATACTTCCAACAACTAACTTCACGCCCATCCAACCTAATTAATTTTGGAGATTTGGACCTACACAATGGCATTGCAAAATCACACCTAGGGGCAAAGCTACAGCCCTCAGTAACTTCATACGGGCTTGGTACAGCTCCTTTGATAGATTCAAGCCGACCAGAAATTTTAATTTCCGGACGGGATTTAAACAGTCCCTGGGTGTAAGGATGAAGAGGTTCGTTAAAAAGATCTTTAGTTGATGCCTTCTCCACAATTTTACCGACGTACATAACAGCCACATGATCAGTCACTTCGCCGATTACACCGAGATCATGCGTAATCATCATTAGCGACATATCCAAATCTTTTTGCAAATCTTTGATCAGCTTTAAGATCTCAGCCTCGATTGTTACATCAAGTGCTGTTGTTGGTTCATCGGCGATTAATAATTTTGGCTTACAACATAATGCCATCGCAATCATTACTCTTTGCCTCATCCCGCCACTAATCTGAAAAGGATATTCGTTCATTCGTTGAGAAGGTGCTGAAATCTTCACCATATCTAAAGAATCTAAAGCAACTTTCCTAGCGTTAGATTTAGAAATTTTTTGGTGTAGCCTAATTACTTCTATCAATTGATCACCAATTTTGTGAACTGGATTCAGAGACATCATCGGCTCTTGAAAAATCATAGCGATTTCATTACCTCTTATCTTGCGGATTATTTTGCTATGAACATTCAAGCTAGCTAAGTTGATCATATCATTTTCATGACGATAGAAATTTATATTTCCATTTTCAATTTTAGCTTCAGGGTGTGGATGTAAAAGCATCATTGTTAGTGCAGTGATTGTCTTGCCACAACCACTTTCACCTACAATTCCCAAAGATTTACCTTTTGCAATATCAAAACTGATCCCATCTACAGCCTTAACTGTACCTTGCGGAATATGAAAATAAACAGCAAGGTTGTCAACATTAATGAGCTTTTTTGAATTGTTAAATAAACTTTCACTCATCGAGATTTAATTTATAAAAATAATTCTATTCATTTTGAATGAGGATCATTCAAGTCTCTTAACGCGTCACCAATAAAATTAAAGCATAGAACTGAAACAACAATAAATCCAGCAGGAGTAATTAACCATGGATAGTGTTTAAGCGTTTGAACCTCTTTTAATTTTGTCAGTAACAATCCCCAGCTAGTCATCGGTGGTTTTATTCCTAATCCAAGAAAACTTAGAGCGGCTTCACCGATGATCATTATTGGAATGCTCAAAGTCGCAATTACGATAATATGACTAAAAACATTTGGAATGATGTGAGTTCTTATTATCCTTGCAGCACTAGCTCCCGTTATCTCCGCAGCATAGATAAAATCAGATCGACGGATCGCAAGTACTTTACCGCGCAGTTCACGTGCAAGACCGGCCCAACTGATGAAGCCAAAAATAATGACAATACCTAGATAAACATAAGAAGATGGCCATTCCTTTGGGATTATTGACGCAAGAGCCATCCAAAGTGCAACTTGTGGAATAGTTCTCACAATTTCAATTATGCGCTGTATTATGTTGTCATACCATCCACCAAAATAGCCAGATATTGTTCCAATAATTGTGCCCAAAATAACTAGTATAATTACGCCAATTAAACCAATCGATAGTGAAACTCGTCCACCAAATATAATTCTACTTAGTAGATCGCGACCAATAATATCCGTTCCAAATAAAAATAAATTGCCTTCTTTAACTCCGAAAAGATGAATATTGCTTTCAAATAGACCGAGCATTCTGTACCTTTCACCCTCAATGAAAAGATAGATAAAATCTTTTTTATTTGTATCATCAACATAGATGAATCTGAGTGTTTTAGGATCTCTTTTCGCTACTTGACGATAAATGAAAGGTCTCCAACTGAAATTTCCTTCATTGTCTACAAATCTTATTTTAGATATTTGTGGGGGAACATATAAATGATATTTATGGTTGGTAAGCATTCCGTATGGTGCAAAAAAATCTGCAAAAATCACCATCAAATATAGTATAAAAAGTACGAAGGATGAAAAAACTGCTACCTTATGTCTTAGAAATTTCTTTAGTTTAAGTTGTCTTTCCGTTAGGTAGATATAATCCGAATTGCCACTCAATTAACCTCCGTTTATTAATTTTGAATGACTACATTAATTCATATTTAATTCGTGGATCAGATATAGCTAATAATATATCAGCTAAAAGATTCCCTAAAACAAGTATTACTGAAATAATGAGCAATATAGTCCCAGCCAAGTACATGTCTTGTGCAATAAGTGAATCATAAAAGAGAGGGCCTATTGTATTAAGGTTTAAGACTATCGAAACTAACATCTCCGTTGCAATAATTTCAGGTAGATAGACACCAATTCTGCTTATTATTGGATTGACCGCGATTCGAGCACCGTGTCTCCAGTTGACAGCGTTTTCAGAAAGCCCCTTCGCCCGCGCCGTTTGGATAAACGGCTGTCTTAAAACATCCAGCATATTGCCTCTCATAATTCGCATGGTATTTGACGTCTGAGCAATGCCAATTGCAATGATTGGTGCTGGAAGGTGCTTCAGGAAATCAATAGTTTTTTCTGTGGTCCAAGGTTTACCTATAAACTCGTTTGAATACAATTTTCCAATGTATGAAGAATCTAGCCAGAAAATTGAGATTGCAATAATTATAACTGCTAAAATAAACCCAGGTATAGCTATACCGATAAACGCTATGAAAGTTAGTAAATAATCTAATAAGCTATATTTGTGAGTAGCTGAATATAAACCAATTGGGAGTGCAATAGCTAAGGCAAATATCAATGCCCAGAAATTTATGAAAAGAGTCATTGGCAGTCTTTCTTTTAGAATTTCTGCTACTGGCGTTCCCTGCAACGACATTGCGATTCCGAAATCTCCCTCGGGAAATCCTTTGACCCATTTCCAATACTGTATCCAAAATGGTTGATCCAAACCGTATCGTTCTCGAATTTGCTCAATATATTCATTTGATACACTTCCGCCTCCTGTTGATGAAGCAAGCGCTGCATAAGCGTCTGCATAGTCACCAGGGGGTAGTTGGATCAAACCGAAACAAATTATGGAGATCACAATTACTACTGGTATTGAGAGCAATATTCTTTGGATAATGTAGCTTAATATACCCATATTAAATACGTTATTGATGCAGTATAAATTTCATACTATTTTCAGGTGGAAAAAATTGATTTTCACGAGAATGATTCTTCTTTTCGTCTTTAAACTAATATTCAAAGCATAATTTTTTTAATCACAAGTACAAATTTTCAAATACTCTTTATTTTAGATAAATCTTCCTGTCCTTTCTTCTTACAAAAGCAAGCTATTTTTATAACAGCTTGCTTTTCTTCAATTTAAATAAATTTCATAGGAAAATTCCTTTTTTATATAATTAATTTTTAAATTTTTTCAAATTTGCATTCACGGTCTGTTTGGAGGATATTTCTCATAGACCTGCATATAGCGAAATGGTGGGTCAAAATTACCATATTCTTGAACCCTTGTTGATTCTAGTACCATATTTCCAAGTCGATTTGAATTTATGAATGGTCTCTTACGAACACCAACATGAATCATGAATACATTTTCAGCCATTATTTTTCCTGCCTCTCGACCCAAGGCAATTCCTTCTTCAATGCTAGTTGTATTAGCTTGTTTTAACAATCGAGTAAATTCATTGTATGCCTTTGAAAAACCACCATTCTCATATGCTTTTACATGAAAATTTGGTGATCCTGGTTTCGTTGGAATCCATTTATCAATCATCAATAATGGTTCATTATATGATTCAAAATCATGAGTTGATAATTCAAAATTACCAGAGGTGAAATTTTTGTTGTGCAGTGTTTGATGCTTTTCATTTAGGATCAGATTGACACCAATACCTTTCACGGTTTCAACGATCATTTCTGACATTGGCGTGTAAAGATCATGAGCATACATATCCCAGATCAACTCTAATTTCTCACCTGATGGTAATTCCCTTATACCATCATTATCTCTGTCAATTATATTGGCATCATCAAGAATCTTTTTTGCCTTTTCGGGATCATATTCTGAATATAAATATCCTGACTCATCATCGAAATATGGTGAGTCGGGTGCCCAGGCGGCTCCGATTGGCGTCATCAAGTCAAAAGCTAAAGTTCTCGATATTGCTTGTCTATCAATTGCCAACGATATTGCTCTCCTGAAATCTATACTCCGATTTATCTTTCGTGCAGCCTCATTTTCTGAATCAAAATTAAAGTTGATCTTCATTCCTGGAGCATTAGAGAACCCGATTGAGTAATCCCTTTGAGGTTTTCCTTGTTCTTCAAGCCACATTGAGTAATGCGGGAAACCTGTCCACATATGATCGTGATCAAATTCACCTGTCATATTACCTAGCCCAACTGCTGGTCTGTCTCCCGCTATTATTATTTCGAATTCATCAAAGTAAGGTAATTGGTTACCTTTTGAATCCACCTTCCAATAGTATGGATTTCTAGTCATGTGCAGTTTTCCATCGGGCACATATTCATCTACAACCCATGCATTCAATGTAACTCTTCCTCCCTCAGAATCGGCTCCCAAGATTTTTAACTTTTCATTAAGCGTTTCATAACTCGATGTCTTGTTGTATTTAGGGTGCCACGTTTTAAAGTGATGTTTTGGCAATGCTTGCCAAACTACATTTGCGTATTTTTTTTCAAATAGAAATGCAGTGGCATCATATTCAAACTCAATCGTATTATCATCTATCTTTTTTATTTTTGGAAAATTTCCTTCTGCATCATAGAAGTTACTTTCATAAAACCATATGTAAGCAACTTTTTCATCATTTACGATATCTTCCATAAAGAAGATTACATCTTCAGTGGTAAATGGTTCACCATCAGACCATTTTATTCCTTTCCTCAAATTAATCGTTAATTTTGTTCCATCATCATTCCACTCCCATGATTCAGCCAGATTAGGCTTAATAGGCCCTTGTGCTGGAAAGGGATAGGAAAATTGGAAGAATCCATTTCTGTCCACCCGTGACGGCAATCGTTCATCATCTAAAAAAAATGCTGTGCCGAGTACTAGTTTACCGCCATATTTTCCAACTTCACTTACTGGATTTTCCACTAATGGATTCTCTGGTAATCTTTCCTCCAAGGGTGGAAGTTTCCCCTCATCTACCATTTTTTTGAGCATCGGAGATTCTCCTCCGATTGCACACACAACAGGTAGAATTAAAGATGCCAGCAGACTTGTAACCTTTTTCGCATTCATGTTACCTCACTCATAATAAGTTTCTTATATTTTAGCTGTGGCGTTGACCACAATCTGTTTCTACCGACGAACAGATTGTGGTCAAGTACGAGCTTATCATAAAGATGTCAAGCAAAAATAGAATTTATTTTTTATTTTAGAAACATATTCATCTTTTAAAGAATTAATTTATCCAAAAGCCTCTTTCTTCCTATCTTTTATTCACTGCCTTTTTTATTTAATTTTAAATTTTATTTAATTGGTTATTTTACCTTCGCATTAAGTGTTTCTTTTTTTATCTAAAACTATGGT
>AGAU01000178.1 GCA_000224765.2 SAR324 cluster bacterium JCVI-SC AAA005
TGAAACTGAGGAGATAGAGCTTCGACAACCTAACCCACTAAGCATTTCTCCTACATCTAAAGAAGATCCATCCGATGAACCCGTCCAGCCAATATTGTATGTAGCACGAGCTGGACTAGAGCAGTATTTAGGTAAAGACAGCTCCTTTGATTCTCCAATGAAATAGGGGTTTTCCAAATTGTGGGACACAGGCATATGCTTCGGTTACTCATAG
>AGAU01000177.1 GCA_000224765.2 SAR324 cluster bacterium JCVI-SC AAA005
CCACATGAACCATTCTGAATTAGGAGATACATATCTGACTTTGCTTGAGACCGTTGAGCAAACGGCCTTGAGCGAAGCGGAAGTGGTGCTGCATAGTGAAGAGGTTTGGATGTACTGTCCAAGAGTTCCCAAGAAGGAGCAGTTGGTCAAAGGTACTGAGGCTGTTGCAGCTTCTTCTTGGCTCGGTATAGGCTAAAGATCTGGTGAAATGGACATGCCAGTTTGTGCAAAATTGACAGATCCATCCAAAGAGCTGTTGCACCGCCGCTTGAAAAAAGGCAATTACGATTTGAAAGGCCTGGGAGTGATTAATCAGGATGGTTCTGGTGAAACTGAGGAGATAGAGCTTCGACAAC
>AGAU01000176.1 GCA_000224765.2 SAR324 cluster bacterium JCVI-SC AAA005
GGAGGTTATCTAAGTAAAAATAGATATCTTATCAAAATGCCAAATACAAAATTTATCACTGCAAGAGGCATACATGCCACACCACTTGCTGAATTCTGCATTATGGCAATTTTAATGTGGTCTAAAAATTACTTAAAAGCAGAGCTACTTAAATCTAAAAAAAATTGGGAACGTTTTTCAACAAATGATATTTCAAATCAAATTGTTGGTATAGTTGGTGTTGGCGCGATTGGGAGTGAAATAGCTAAACATTGTAAATACTTTAATATGAATGTTTTTGGTATTAAAACTAAAGTTGCTCCAGATCCAACAGATTCATATATTGATAGATTTTTTGATAAGTCTGATTTACGTGAAATGGCTAAGCTCATAGACTACCTTATATTAGTAGCACCACAAACTAGCGAAACAAATGAAATAGTTAATTCCAAAATCTTTGAAGTTATGAAATCTAGTTCCTACTTAATAAACATAGGAAGAGGTTCATTAATTAATGAAAATCATCTTGTAAGTGCAATCAAGAATAACACAATATCAGGTGCTGCACTTGATGTATTTTCGAAAGAAACTCTCCCTCGTGATAGTGAATTATGGACCTTAAAAAATTTGATATTATTTCCGCATTCAG
>AGAU01000175.1 GCA_000224765.2 SAR324 cluster bacterium JCVI-SC AAA005
GACGTACGACCAGTTGCCCAGAGACGTATTGATCCACAAGAACTGATCAACCAATTCTTCAAGGTTATCCGGGTCTTTTTCAATGGCTTCCAACAGTGGTGTCGCATGATAGTGCTCGAAGATTTTCAGATGCTTGACTAGCTGATTCAGTGCCCTCAGTGATGTCTGGTAGTCACAAGCTTCCAGAGCTCTATCCTTCAGTTCAATGTACTGCTTCACAGTCGAATCTACCTGCATTTGCAAACGCTCTCTACGAGCGTTCTGAGCATCCTGAAGAGTATTTTTGATCTTATTATTTCTGAGTAGTCCATAAGCCATTTCAGCTGGATGCTTGGTCTTGTAGCCTGCCCGAAGAACAGCCTGTGAACCATTACCGTCCACCTGATATTCTTCAACAAATCTCTGCTGTTTGAAGGTCAGATTTGGAGATGCATTCATCGATATTCTCCTTGATAGGAAACTGAGTTCGGATGGAAATCAAATAGGGGAGGTAAA
>AGAU01000174.1 GCA_000224765.2 SAR324 cluster bacterium JCVI-SC AAA005
TTTTCATTTTGATTTGTCAACTGCACCCTTAATTGTACTAATCCAAGTGGGTATACTTTTGTTTTCACTTCCTCTTAGGAATTTGTACGTAAAATTTCTTTGCGCACAATAATAATTCTTTCCAAAATATAATCATATTTTATCCCTCTAATATTTTCATTTTGCCTTAGATTTATAATGTTTTTCACTAGTCAGAGCGCTTCAAACGTGTCATTAGCTCTCTTGTGGCCTTCCCTAAAGCATTAGTCAGGCGGATCGCGTCATTCAAGTGATAGCAGGTGCGCTCGATCTGCCCCATGCTGGTCCCACACATTTCAGCGATCTCCCTAAAGTCCAGTCCACCCATAATCCGCTGTGTAATCATAGAGTGCCTTAAGCTGTAGGGCACGATGTCACGCGTGTCCCTATATGGTCCAGCCAATTCCATCATCCCTTGAAGTGTTGCAGCAGGCTGTGTTTGGTGATTGGTTTGATCCCATCCACGCTGAAGATGTTATTTTCTCTGTCGCTGTGACTGACGGTTGCTTGCCAACGCTCAAAATACTGTCCATTACGGCAGAGGAAGATCCGGCTGTTGCGTACCTTACTGGTCTCAGTCCGCACGCTGATATGGGCAAGTTCCCTGTTTCCCAGCCTTGTCCCCGTGTTGCTCGGTCTACACGTCACCCCCATTTCAGCTGCAGTTGCTCAATCACCCTCAGTCCGTTGTTGGCAACAATCAACACATAGTGCTGCACGAGTTTGCGCTGTACTAGCTCTTCCCAGTTGACCTTCCTATTGGTTTCTGCATAGTAGCTGCGCATTGCCCGGTAGAGTTGCTGGTATACATCGTTGTTTAAGGTTGCCCTGCGGTTGGCTTCATTGCCCCTGTCAATGCGTGGTAGTTGCTGAAACTCAAATTAATTAATCTGTGTTTCACCACCCCCCTCAGCTTGGTATCCTTGCCGATAAACTCTAGCCAGTGCCTGAGCCGGCTGCGGATGGTAACGTAGCGATCACGCATGATCAGGCCCAGTTCCACATTACCGCTGCGTGATTCCAAGTATTGCTGCACACCCTCTTTGACAGTGAGGCTGAAGTAGGTCTTTCCCTGCTGCTCGTTGGCGAAGATCTCAAAGTGCATCTACTTGGCAAGCTCGATCGCCGTATTTTCACTGCGTGGACGCAGGCTCTTACGGGCATACTTGCCTTCTCGCTCCAGCCACATCTGAAACTGCCAATACTCTCTACACTTGCTGATACGGGCAGGGCCAAAGATTGCAATTTTTCCTTCCTTAAGCTTCCTCAGCGGCATATTTTTTCAGTGAGTAATCGTTCCAACCAGTAGTTACGCTAGTGTGTAAGTTACTGTGTAACAGTAGGGAAAAGAGCCAATAAAAACAATGGTCGAATCTGCAGTGTGTAATTTTTTTGAAATCACTGAAATACACAAAATTAGTTATTTAAATGTATTTAACTATTCCCACCCAGTAGTAACAAATATTAATTATGATTTAAAATCAATTATCTAGATTAGAAAAAATTAAAGCGTGTAACTTTTGTAAAGAAATTGGGTGCAAGTTTCAGCAATATTCATAAAATAATATCAAATTAAATCAATAATTTAGCCGAGATAAATTACACGCTGTATAATAAGCAAGACAGGACTTTTTTCCAAGTCAATCAGCAAACTCTATTTTAGGCTTCTCAGCCTTAATCGTGTTAACACGATTTCGCCAAGCAGCCTGCTGCTCAATCAGTTCATCAAATTCTCCCTGCTCCACAGCCGCACGTATCTGCTCCAGTGCGCTAACCAGTTCTGACTCACTGGCTATTTCAACGGCATTCTTACCCTTCGCCAGTTCCAGTGGCTTACTGCCGTAGCGTACGGTTAATTCGACAGTACCATCCGCACCCACACACCACCAACGCAGTACCTGTTTGCCCACTTCAACTTCACGTAGTTCACCACTATCATCCGCAACAGTGTGTACACTAATTTGTTTATAGTTGGGATTTCCAGCCAGCTGTATCTGCTCAGTAATACCAGCAGCAAGCTTGATTCTGCTTTGTAGTAGGGGTTATTTGCGTTGCTTCGTTGATACTGTGTCAGCTTCAGAGTCTTCAGCAGTTGCATGGTTGCCTCCTTATTAGTAAATGTTCACATACAAGCTTGTGGTAACTTTAGGAGATGGACAACCAGTAAATTAGATTGGAAGAGCTTGTACCCACTTGGAATGAGTAACTGTCACCGTTAAAACAAGAGTCTAAAAAAGCATTGAATAATTTGTATTTTCAGAATGTAAAGGCTGAAGCTAGAGTGAGATAAAAAGAATTGTGTTACTAACTAAAACAGCACATTCAAATCTAAATATAGTAACTAAATTCTTATATGGCTAAAGCAATCTTTCAAACATTCTTAGCCAGCTCAATTCAGGGTTAAAATAGCGACTAAAGTGCTTTTTATATTCAACAGCCATGTTGTCATCTGTAATTTCAAATAAATCTTTCCTGGTAAGTATTTCTTGGCGAATATTTGGTAATTCATTTGAAAGTATTTTATTGATTGCACGTGATCCAGTAAGAATTTGATTATCACCATTCATAAAAGAGGAGGCAAATGATTGCGCAGTTTCAGTTTCTACACCGATGGGTGAATCACTTGCAGCAACAAAACTACTAAATCTTACTACATGATTAAAATTTTTTGCCGCAGTAAAAATAATATCCTCTGAACCTGTTGCATTGTAATAAATAATACCATTAGAATTAAGATTTGCTTTTGCAAGATTAAGAAAATCAGTAGATACAAGATTCGAAACATAACTCCGCCAGTGGAATGTTGTATTCATTAAAATAAAATCGTATTTTTTATTACTTCGAGTAAGCCATTTCCTACCATCATCAATATGTATTGAAATTCTTGGATCTTCAAATATTTTCGCATGTTCTGGATATTTTTTGATTAAATCCAAATAACCATCGTTAATTTCGACCACATCAATTGTTTGAAATACTTTAGAATAGGATAGAGCTCTAACCCAAGAACCGCTACTCAGTCCAATGACAAGGATATTTTTAGGGTATGGGTGTAATTTTACAATTGCATATACTCTTTCAATTCCATTTGGCCCATCTGGCTCTACATTGAAACAACTATCATACACTCCTCCACCATAAATGACGTCACAATTAATATTTTCGTTAAAATGAGTAGCTATAATGCCACTTCGATTTTCTTTTAGATACTTATAGTTCCCTTTCTTTACGAATTTATTATTGAAATGAATTTTCTCCAAAAAACTGGAAAAAATTTCATCATGTATCTGGTAAACGGATAAAATTGACACTAGTGTAAAGGCAAAATAGATCTTTTTTTTCTTATTATCGTGACTGAAAAATGTAATAATCAGAGACGCAAGAAGACCAGAAATTAAGATGAAATTAATTATTTTAACGGTTGGAAAATGTTCCATCAAATAAAAGCCAGTAACAGCCGAACCTAGAGTTGCTCCGATGATATTAAAAAGATAAATTAATGATAGGTGTTGGCCAATATTTTTAGATTTGATTCCAAAATGTGAAATTAAAGGAAATATCGCTCCCGTAAAAATTGTTACTATTCCAACGAAAACATAAATGACAGCTCCATTAAATATGGTATAAAAATAAGAAGTAAGCCCTAATGCGAGGTAAAAAATAATACTTGAGAAGAAAAACATTTTAGAAATCAATAAAATCTCAACATTTTGGGAACATAATTTTCTGGCCCACCAGGATCCAAAGGCTATGCCTGTGAGATAAGAACCTAAGACATACGCAAACACTTGTGGTAGTCCACCTGTACTATACATTAATATACGTATCCAAATTATCTCTTGAGACAATGCCAGAAAGCCGGCTACCATTGAGATTAATAGTATCAAAATAAATTTCATGACCTTTTCTCAGCAATACTTTTAATGAATATGTATACTAAAAATCCTACAGCCAAGTTTAAAGATGCTGCTATCCATAAAGAAATTGTCTGGCCGAAGTAGGTGAAAAATATATCCACAGTTACGAAGCAAGCTAGAGCACTTCCTAAAGTGTTAATACTGTATAATGTACCTACTGATTTTCCAACATTCTTTAAGTGTCCTTCAAGATACTCAACAAGTATAGGTAGAGTCATTCCCATACATAGTGTTGGGAAAAATAAAAAAGTATAAATTGTAAAGATCGTTGACCACTGGCTATAATTTATTGTTTGGATCTTTATCCAATTGATCATCATCCCACTAAATGCGCCAAAGACACCGATCCCACACTCAATTATAACGAAGATAAGTGGTAAATAAACTCTAAAAATTTTAGATACGAAACCCCCTACTATTGATCCTACACCTAAACCAAGCATAAATATGATTACGATTATTGTAACGGATTCTATGTTTACCCCAAAAAAAGTAAAAAGCATTCTTTGCCATACAATTTGGTAAATCAAAGCCGAAAAACCGGAAAAGAAAAACAGGATAACTAGCCACTCCATTGACGAAAAAATTTTTTTTCTTGAAGAAAGATACGCGGATTTGTATAAACTCCATATAATCCAAAAGCAAAATAGTACAAATATAATTGTTATACTAGATGATAGCTCAATTCCGAACATACCCATAGCAGTAAAAAGGAAAAGAGAATATCCTCTTCCATACAACATTTGGAATTTATCATTATCAATTTCATTTAAATTTTTAACTAGAGATCCAAGTAGGTAATCAATTGCAACTATTAGTAACCAGACTAAAATTGGTCCGAAAATAATTCTTGAAACTATTTCAAGAACACTTACTTGGTTTGAAATTGTAAAATATGAAAGCCAATTAAATTGTATTGATATACCTGATATTATTGCAATAAATAATTTATATTTTTTCTTCTTACTGTTAAGTATCATTTTTGCTAATTTTATATTTATTTTATGAATTAAAACAGATTATTTTTTTGAATTTTTATAAAATATTTAACTTTTTTCGTAGATTGCTATTGAACTCGCAATATTTAAGCCAAAAAATTAATCCTAATATTAATCTTGAAAAAATAGTCAACTAAAACTTAGAGATTAAATTTTAAATCTTTGGAAAAAAAGAGATAGATTCATTACATTAAATGGATAGTGTTAAAAGGTATATTTACACTCTAGTCTTGAACCTTTTGAGACGATTTTTGCTATATCTGCTTATTATTTAGCATCTTTATATTATTGTCCAAACAGTATTTATCCGTCTGTGTAGTTCCAGCAGATTATTCCACACTTGACTAAATAGTTTATTGATTTGGCAACGCAGCATGTTGCTTCACTGCCGCCAACTGTTGTTGTTGTTGCCTTAATCTTTCACCATCATCCACACCTGCTTACTTCTGCTTGCCTGTATCTGCTGGCTTTGGAATGTCCACGTAACGTTTCACCGCTTTGTTCTGGGTACGGGTACTGTCTGCTTTTCCTGCTTCACTGCAGGTCCTGTCTATTTGCGTGGATCTGCAAGTACAGATGCGTTTGTGCTCAGCATCAGCTGCAATATTTCTAAATGTAGCTGCTAATTAGCTTTCTCCGTTTCAATCCGTATCGCCCCTAATGCCTGCTGTATTCCTGTGAGTATATTACTCATCTGTATTCCCCTGTATCTCTAAACTATGTGGATTATAATCAACATCCGAAAACTCTAAGTACTCCAATTCTTTATACCACAGGCTCCGATTTTTATGGTGTAGTACACCTTTCATGCTGCCAACCATACTGCCTCCGCTTCCCCATTTATCGTGTTGTGGCACTCTCTACTTAGCTCTAGGAACTGCTTGCCAAGTGCCTTATGTGCACTAGATTCACACATACGCTTGCCATAATGCTGCAGCTTGCTGGCACAGATTGCCACGCTCCCTGTGCTCGCACCCACCCCTTTAAATCTCAGTGTTCGCATATAGCACTCACTCCTACCCAACCAATCCCTGCTAAATTCTGCTTCATTTGCCACAGCTCCAATTGTCTTCAGCAGTGCGTATACTTCAGTTAATACCGTTGTCTGCATATTTTCTCCTTGTGTTGCTAAATAACAGCAGCAGCCATATATCAGCTGCTGTTTTTATTTAGCGGAGAACTGAATTGACACAGTCTGAGTGGCGAAGGGTAGGAATAATACGGCAACAGGGTGCAACATGGACACAGCAACAGAATTTCTGGCTATTTGGTACCTGCACTTACGTGGATGGCTGTATAGTCACAAGATCACAGTGTGTACGAAATGCTCAGCGTTTCTTTAATAACTTGGACAGGAGTGTATTGGGTAGGCAGCTGTACAGGGAAAATATCAGATTGCCGCGTTTGGTGTATGTAGAAACAGGTAAATTTCGTGTTAACACACACATCCACTTCTACATCAGCGGCTATGCCTGGCATCACTACAGGATGATTTGGCACACAGCTGAAAATACATGGATTGAGCAGGTAGATGGAGCTAGGGATTGCGTAGTTCAGGACAACTTGGGTGCACATAGGGTACACGCAGGATATTGTTGGAAGGAATTTGATGGGTTGGCAGCAGAGACACTGTTAACAGAGTGCTGCTATCTGCCCACACATATTGAGTTACACTAGACACGGGCGCTGCCCATACTTAGTGTACATGGAATAGGGCAACAGGGTTGGATCACAGCTATGTTCTCACGTGTCTACTTTTCCAAATACATTTCCAATCTAACTTCCATTAACATTTTCACAAATACTTTCATAATCAGTTCACTAATATTGCACTAACTTTTACCCAATTACTTCATGAATAGCTTACCCAAGAACTATTAAATAAATGTAAGAAAATAAGTAAATCTCAACATTTCATTATAAGTCACTGTTATCAATTAAAATCATTTCTCAATCAATTTCGTTGTCCTCAATATATGTAAGACATTATAATTATATTATGAAAAACATACATTTATGGGACACAACATGGCACAGGCGAAGACACTGACAAAAGCAGAATTGAAGAGACTATTTGATGTGACTAGGAGTTGCAGCAGATATGCAGAACGTGATTTAACCATGCTACAGCTGACACACTACTGTGGTATGCGTGTTGGCGAAGTAGCTGCACTAAGAATCACAGATGTAGTGGATGAAAATTACAAGGTTCAAGCAGAGATTGTGCTTGCTGCTGCTATAACCAAAAGCAAGCGAGCACGTAGGATATTTGTTCCACGTCAAATGCACAGACAGCTTCAGCAGTACATCAAGACACTACCATCAACACTCACACCTAACACATACCTGTTTAGCACACAGAAGCAGTCACACTTTACAGCAAATACAGCGGCACAGCATTTACAGAGATTGTATGCACAGGCAGCAATATCAGGTGCAACCAGTCACAGTGGCAGGCGCACTTGGTTGACGGAATTGAGCAGCAAGGGAGTAGGGGTGCGTGTGCTAGCGGAGATGGCAGGACATGCCAGCATACAGACAACGCAGCGTTATATTGACGTTAACGACGAGCAGATGCGCTGTGCTGCTGAACTAATTTAGAAGAAGAGCGACAAAAATAATTTTTAATAAGGTAAGTATGGTTGAGTTGATTTTGATTTTTACAAAATTTCATATACAGACTTTTCAAACTTTTTGAGATATTCAATAGATTTTGTATCATAGAATGGTAAAACTTGGGTTGCAAACATACCAAAGAGACTTTTTCTTCGATCAATCCAAAAGTATGTATTAAATACTCCTGCCCATGATGCTGAGCCTGGACTTCTGCCGTTCTGTGTACCTTGAGGATGTAATAAAAAACCCAATCCCCATTTTGCAGCGGATCCAAAACCCATATCTGCATCATTTGAAAGCTCTTGATTCTGGCTTGTTATTTTTTCTACATCAAGTTTGCCAATTTGATTAGTGAACATTGCGTCTACACTAGATCCTGATAAAATTTGATTTCCATTGTAAGTTCCTCTGTTAAGGAGAGTAATTAGAATTTTTGCATAATCAGGTAGTGTTGAATAAAGTCCACCACCCCCTGATTGAAATTTGTTTATTCCTTTTTCAGATATTTTTGGCTGTCCCTCTTTTAGGGCTACCAAATTACCTCCGTATCTTTCCATAATCGTTACAGAACGGTGAAACTTGTCTTCCGACAATTCAAAACTAGTATCTTTCATCTCTAGGGTATCAAATATAAAATCATTAAAGTAACTACCTAATTTGTATCCAGAAACTTCTTCAATAATCAAACCTAACCAACCAATTCCAAATCCATATTCCCACTTTGTACCTGGTTCAAAAGCCAAGGGAACATTAAGGTGGTTGGAACTAAAACCATCATTTTTTTGTGTTACTCCATTTTTTTGTGCTGCCATTGCGTTTGCATTAAAAAAAGGATAAACATACCCTGATGTGTGTGTGATTAGTTCTCTTACAGAGGGGATTCTTTTGGGTATTTTGAAATTTGGTTTATATTTTTGACTGAAATTAACAAGTATCTTGGGTTTAGCAAAATTTGGTAAATAGGTGTCCATCCCTTTATCTAAATCAATTAGTCCTTTTTCAAAAAGTTGAAGTGCTGCTATTGTAGTAACTAGTTTTGTCATCGAAGCAATTTCGATGATAGCATCGATTTCTATTCTTTTCTTATATTCAATATCTCTTGTACCTGAAGCATGGGAAAAAATTATACCATCACTGCTACCTATTATGCCGATTACTGATTTGAGACTTCCATTTGATATTGCCTCATCAAGCAATGCTCTGGGTTCATCCCATCCTTTTATTTGCATAGTTTTCTCTCGAAAATTCTGTCTATTGATCTAACGAAGACCGATAAAGATTTGCCATATCTTCTAAATCTTTCACACTTTGATCATCAACCCCCTCAGCATCTAAATCTGGATAATCTACATTAATTCCGCCATCAGTGTCTCTAATCACCAAATGTATAAAAAATCCTTTTCTTTCACTATTCATCTTACTTGGATCTTTTGGGAGACTGGCATGGAAATTTATCTCCATCTTCTCACCAACCTGCCACTCCACATTTACTAGGAATTGATTTTCACCTGATAACTTTATTAACTCTTCTTTTTCCTCTTCTTCCAAAAATGGTAGATAGTCCTTACTGTCTTTGCTCAACAGATCGAATGTCTCTTGGAAATGTTCTCCTTCTTGATAACTACTTATTAACTTACGCTTAACTGCAACGCACAGCAGAGAAATCTTTTTATCAAGTCCAGATTTTTCCATCCAATATCTTGACAGGAACTGGATAGCCTCACTCAGTCTCTTACTCTTTTCCA
>AGAU01000173.1 GCA_000224765.2 SAR324 cluster bacterium JCVI-SC AAA005
GCTATTAGCTAACCCTAGTGTCATTCTCCTAACAAGATTTTGAATACTAGAGCCACAAGAAGAGACCCATACAGATAGCCAAATTATCTTAACTAAAACTTTGCATTCAAAACATTCTCAGATTCGTTTGGTAAAACACTGCCCATAGAACAACTCCATAGTGCAGACTATGAATGATAGACTCATCACCCAGCAGTCAAACCACCATCCGCTAAAAAGATTCCTCCATTGCAGAACGTGGATTCGTCAGAAGCCAAAAAAAGCGCAAATTGGGCAATCTCCGCATCAGTTCCGTATCTGCCCATTGGAATATTATTTTTGAAAAGCTCTTCAACCGAGGCTGGGTTTTCTGGGTTTATTTGTTTGTGAAGTGACTCCATCATCCGGTTTGCAATTGGACCTGGTGCTAAGACGTTGAAACGGACACCACTTGAACCAAACTCAAGACAAGCAGTCTTGATCATCCCATTGACTGCGTGCTTACTAGCAGTATATGGACAGAGACCGCTGGTACCAATTACTCCTGCACCCGAAGATATAGCTATGAAAGAACCGCTTTTCTGACTAGTCATAATTGGAGTTGCATGCTTCATCAGCAACCATACTCCTGTTACGTTGACTTCGAGCGTGTAGCTAAAATCTTCTACTGTGTAATCTGTCAATGGTTGAATGACACCTTCTGTTCCAGCATAGGCTACAACAGCATCTAGAAAACCGAACGCTTTGGTTGTTTGATCAATTGCCTCTGAAACTAACTTTTCATTTCTCGCTTCGTATTCAATGTAAAGTGTATTTTCATCAGTACCTAATTCGGTTTGCAGTTCCTCCAATTTATCCTTGTCTCTACCTAAAAGTGCCAATTTGGCACCATTACTTTTAAATAGCTTTGCTGTTTCCTTACCTATACTTCACTGTTGCACCCGTAATAATAATACTCTTGTCTTCTAACCTCATATTCACCACCATCCTTTTGATCCAAAGTGTACTGTCCTTCTTGATGCAACCAAGCATCTAGAAGGTTGAAAAACTGATCTACTTCTAAAGCAAACCAGTTTTCAACTCAAGTATTGTGTTGATGGTAGAGGGTGAACCTAATAGGTTTCCAATTGATTACGCACTCATCGCTTTGAGCATTGCACTCTTCAGATGATCACGCTTCAGGTGACTATAGCGCATCGTCATTTGCAGTGTCCTGTGACCCAGTATTTCTGCCACAAGTCTCAAATCCATCCCATTGCGGACCATATAGCTCGCTGCTGAATGCCGCAAATCATGATAGCGAAAATCTTTTATCTCAGCCTGACGAAGTACTGACTCCCAGCGTTTCCTAAACTCCAATGGTTTCTGTGGGTTTTTTGAAGAGGGAAACAACAGTGAAGTATTTAGCAGACGATGTTTACGATGATACTCTCTCAATAGCTCTAATGCCTGTCCAATGACGGGGACGGATCGAATATCACCATTCTTTGTTTCCTGAAAAGTTAGGTATCCTTCCCCCAGATCAACATTCTCCCAACGTAGTGACCATATTTCCTGTCTTCTTGCACCTGTAGCCAATGCGAGTACGACAACAAGATGCAGTTGAGGTGAGTTGTCTTTACAGGCTGCAATTAATTTCTCACGTTCTTGATCGTCAAGAAAACGTGTTCGACCTCTGGGTTCCGTCAGCTTCTTTACTTTTCGGCAAGGATTCTCTTCAAGAATCTGTTGCTCAACCGCATAAGAACAGCAAGAACTAAGTGCAGCTAGATATCGGTTGCATGTTGCAACTGATCTTTTACCTCTTGTCGAATCCTCAGTCTGAAGGATTTTTCTCAGTTGAATAATCAGAGCAGGTGTTAATTGACGTAGAGTCAAATGCCCAACTTGATCTCGAAACCAAGAAAGCTGATTGGAATAGCTCAAACGGGATGAGGGACACATCTCATCTACTATGTCCTCAAGATAGTTATTGATTATCAGAGATATTGTTTGACGATCTGCTTCCAAAGAAACCAAAAAACCTTGTTTGATCTTTACCTCTTGTTGTCTAGCCCAATCAGTGGCATCAGCTTTTCTTTCGAAGCTTTTACTTAGCGGGGGATTACCTTTGATCCGAATCTCGACTCGAAAGATCTTCTTGCCATTTTTACGAAGACGTTCAGTTACCGTTGCCATTTCATCTCCTGAGTATTTTCTTCTCAGTGCAGCAACCAAATTTACTTGAAGTGAGCATTCTGGTTAGACCCTATGATTCAAAATCACAGAGTCAATAACTCTGACTATCAGTATTTCTGAATGAAAGTAGTTGGTCAGACGCTCTTAGGCGCAATTTGGGCGCACTGAGGTAGAAATAAAGTGAAATTTCCAGGCGCAATTTGGGCGCAATAGAAATCCAATTTATGTGGAGATGGGTCTAAAGATATTTTTCGAGTTTCCTGTAAAACTAGATTTTTTGTCGGGTTAAGAGAATGTGATGGATCTTCCCAGACTCTCAGGGCTCGAGCGAGCTCCTGTTAATCATTGGGTCGCTGGTTCGAGTCCAGCTTGGGGAGCCAGTCGAATCA
>AGAU01000172.1 GCA_000224765.2 SAR324 cluster bacterium JCVI-SC AAA005
GCAACGATTCATTGAAGAATACCAGGTCGACGGCAACGGTTCACAGGCTGTTCTTCGGGCAGGCTACCAGACCAAGCATCCAGCAGAAATGGCTTATGGACTACTCAGAAATACTAAGGTCAAACATACCCTCGAGGATGCTCAGAATGCTCGTAGGCGGCGTTTGCGAATGCAGGTAGATTCGACTGTAAAACAGTACATTGAATTAAAGGACAAGGCTCTGACAGCTTGTGACTATCAGACATCACTCAGAGCACTAAATCAGCTAGCCAAGCACCTGAAAATCTTTGAGCACTATCATGCGTCACCCCTGCTGGAAGCGATCGAGAAGAACCCGGAAGACCTTGAAGAGTTGGTTGATCAATTCCTGTGGATCAATACTTCACTAGGTAACTGGTCGTATGTCCTGCGTGCTCTAGAATTGAAGGTGAAACTGGCTGGGAAAGAGAAGGGAGAGTTGAACTATGAGGAGATGCTGAGTTCTTTGATTTGAAATCTATACACCAATACATTTTTCACTAGTTTCATTGCATTTTGGGATGTCATCTTTGGTCAATTTAGCCCATCCTCTTTTCTAATAGTCTGCTATCCTTTCCCACACACATACATTCCATTTGGGTTGAATTCTGTGGTTAGAATGCCTAATGTTAAAAACAGAGTAAAAATAATTTATAAATTCAATCAAACCATTTTGTTGGCTAGTTTGTTGGCTAGTAACTGATTATTTCTAATTTAAGCTGTAGAAATGCTACGGTATTGGTGCCCTTCACTCGCACCAACTTTGGCAAAGACATCATCGATTTTTGAAGAATAGTCGCCAGAATTTCATCAAAACTCGCTTCTCCTCGGAAAAATCTGAATCCTACATCGGAACTCGTAAACGCATTATAAGTTCAAAATTGTTCTGGCCTTTTCTGATTTCGCATTACCCCAGACCTAGACTCCATTCTTCAAAATCTCGCTATTAGAGTTTATTCTCCCTGTAACGACTTTTTTAAAAAGACTGCAAATTTTTTTTTTATACACTGAGTTAGGATTTTCAAGTGCAACTGAGTGAATCGTTGTTTTTCGCTAAATTTGTTTGCTTGATTGCTATCATTTTGATTGCGAGGACCATTTATGCTTACGATGAACTTGATCTTCAAAAATTGCTGACAACCCGCATTTGCAATGACTGTAACCTTATCCGAGCAAATCTTGCTTCTACAAATTTAAATGATGTGAGTTTGTTGGGAGCTAATTTGAGAGAGGCAAATTTAGTGAATGCAAATCTACGCGGCGCTGACCTTATTGGTGCTGACTTGACACGAGCCGATCTAACTGCGGTGGATCTGACGGGTGCAGACCTGACTGGAACTAATTTAACTGGTGTTACACTTTCGGGAGCTGACTTGACAGGGGCTACTTTGTGGATGAGTGTCCTTAAAAATTCTTCAGTCCGAAGGGCTTCCTTCAATTATACCAATTTGAGGGACGCAGATTTGAAAGGTGCGAACCTGATCGAAGTCGAATTGGTCAGCGCTACTCTGAATAATGCTGAGTTGCAAGGAGCAAAAATCTGGTATGCAAATTTTGAAAATGGTGATCTCGGCAGAGCCAAT
>AGAU01000171.1 GCA_000224765.2 SAR324 cluster bacterium JCVI-SC AAA005
GCAGGGGAAAAAAGTAGAAAATCTGAGAAAGAATTTCTGGATTTAGCCGAAAAAACTCACGGAGATAATTTTGATTACTCCTTCATGAAATACTTAAGTTTTACTAATGAAATTTACATAAAATGTAAAAAGCATAATAAAGGATTTAATATTATTCCGTTACGCCATATTGCATCTAAGGGTGGTGGATGTAACCAGTGCTCAAGAAAAGCTATCAACAATACCAACGATTTTATTCAAAGAGCTCATGAACGGCATAATTTTAAATATGAGTATCCAGCGGGGATAACTGAATATATCAACGCGCGTGAAGTTATTGAATTTGTCTGCAAAAAGCATGGAATTAAAAGACAAGTTGCCTATTATCACCTTGCCGGTAATGGTTGTCAAGAATGTGGAAATACTCTTCAGTTTATTTCAAAAGAATCTCAAGAAATCTTCACTGGATTGAAAAGAAATTTTCCAGATCTAATATCAGAAACTGACGATAAAGATACTCATCTTTTGAAGTTAAATGGCTGGAAAGGATACTTTGATTCATTAATTCCATCAATGAATATACTTTTAGAATATGATGGTTGTTTTTATCACAAAGGAAGAGAAAAAACTGATATTGCGAAAAATATTGTCGGGATAAAAAATGGCTATTCTGTAATTAGAATTCGACAGGAGCCTCTGGTGAGGGTAAGTGAAAATGATATTCTTGTTCCACATAAATTTGATTTGGAAGATTACCTAGAAATCATCACTGACCATCTTGAAAGATATTACTAATGAATCATATAAATACAGTATCATTTCTGTACTAGTTGATCTTGAATAAGAAAAGAAAAAGTTTATTTAAGATTTAATTTATCTGATTTAAAAATTAGCGAAAGCAATTGTTTTTATTTGGAATGAACTTAATCACTTGTTACCCGTGACTGGGACACTCGTTAGACATGCGGAGAAAGACATCATAATTCTATTCAGACATTATTACGCAATGCATATTGGTGAAGTGGCATGGCTAGAGCTTGTAGATTTATATGATGAACTAAGGTCAGTCAAATAAGGAATAGCACTTACATCATAGTGCACTACCTCGGCATAGTTAGGTGGTTTTGTACCATTTCAACTACAATCCTACATCCATCAGATTTGTTGGTTTTCAACTGCCATATCCTTGTTTACTACCTAGGTCTTTCAGCAGTTTCCAACAAATATAGCGACTTAACTACTAAGTTTACATATTAATCTGTTGTACACCTACTTAAATAGCAAAATGACATATCTAGATATCGGGTCACAATTTCTATTATAAAGAGAGTGGACAATCTAAATGCGCGTTATACATATTTTTAAGTCATTTAAGAGGATAGGGAGCAGAACAAATAACTACAGATGATGTTGGAGTTTTTAATGAATATTCATCAAAAGTTCAATGGTTCCGATGTTTGGAGTGGACATTTAGTTTGAGTGTGATTGTTGAGTTCTAGACCGACTCTGTGGTAGAAGAGATGTATTTCTAAGAGAGGATTTCTTGGTGTTTACCCCTTTTAAATCAAGGTTTGTTATTGAATTCATGGCGATACAATCTGATTTCCCTACTATTTTCCATAACACAGACTTTTTCACCCAGAAAACTAATCATGCACATTTCCCTGCTTTCTGCAGTTTGAGGTATTGTCAGACTGGGTAGTTTCCCGCCAGAGTATTTCTGGTAATTCTCCTTGATAATTTTTAGGAAAATTTCTTCAGGATTGATTTCACATCCATCCCATGCATTACACCCAATGCTGATGAGCGTAGTTTCTCTGTCTAATTCCGGTAAGTTCTTTTCAATGTGAATAACAGCCACTACATCTGCTGAAGTATTGTGGGTGCAGAAATATCCCCCTTGTTTTTCG
>AGAU01000170.1 GCA_000224765.2 SAR324 cluster bacterium JCVI-SC AAA005
GAAGGTTGCTTCGTAATCAGCAGCGGTCAGTGGAGTGCCGTCACTCCACTGAAGACCTTTGCTGAGCTTAAAAGTCCAGACTTTCCCACTGGCATCAACAGACCAACTCTCTGCAGCAGCAGGTATCACATTGAAGTCCTTGTCCAGATCAACCAGGGTATCCTGAAAGAGATCAGCGATACATGCATAGCGTTGATAAACTGAGACAGCAAAATCAAAAGTTACTTCATTGCGAGTATTGTCGCAGGGTACTCGGAGTACCTGTTGATCTGATGAAGCGGCATCTTTTGGCAACCCATGGCCACCTGCTAGAACAGCGGAGGGAGCTAGGCAGAGGGCAGAAAGTAGGGCGATCCGTCCGAAAATTTGTTTACTATATTTGTTAATACAACGCCAACCAGACTTTCGCTTGGGCTCATTAACCTTCATAAATTTCCTTCTCTTTCATAGTTTGAGAAATACAGCATTAGACCAAGGGCACTAAGTAAAGGAATTGAGGGTTGAAAAGCAATTCTTTTTTTGTAAGACGGAAGTTGTCTTAGATTGTAAACATCAAAAAAAAATTGAAAAATAAAGGTTGACGACAGATATCATATACGATAAACGACGTCGAACGTTAGTTATTTGGATCGGCATCGTTGGGCATCCAGAATCTGAGAGACCCAATTTAAATTAATATCTTTGGAGGTGACAAAAAATGGGCAAAAAAAAGAACATTATTTTTTTTGGGATCGATTCACTTCGTTCAGATCACCTCGGATGTTATGGATATCACCAGAACACATCACCGCATATTGACAAACTTGCCAGTGAGGGAGTCTGTTTTAAAAACTACTTCAGTCCAAATATCCCAACAACGCCTGGGTACGCCTCAATGCTCACAGGTTGTGATGTGATTAATACTCAAGTAGTAGCTCTTAGGCACAAAGGACAGTTGAGAAAAGAGGTTAAGACATTACCTGAAATTCTTAAAGAAAACGGATACCACACAAGTTGCGTTGGATTTACAGGAAATCCAAGCTCAAGAGGCTTTGATGAATACCTGGATTATCCAGCATGGGGTAGTTGGGAAGAGGGTAGATTACACAAAGCAGAGAAATTAAATGATGTAACAATTCCAAGGTTGAAACAGTTAATGAATCAAGAACAGCCATTCTTCTTGTTTCTAAGACACATGGATCCACATGCCCCTTATTTGCCTCCATCACCCTACGAAAGAATGTTTTATGATGGAGACGAATGTAAACCTGGCAATAAATCAATGGAACCTGTCTTTAGTTTTAAACCACACAGAGATTTTCATAAAAGCTGGATGCCACCAGGAATAACGGATAAGGATTATGTAATTGCACAATATGATGGAGAAATAGCTTACATGGATGCCTGTATACAGAATATAATACAAACCTTAATTTCAAACGGAGTATACGATGACACTTTAATAGTGCTAAATTCTGACCATGGTGAAACTCTCTATGAACATGATTGCTATTTCGATCACCATGGACTTTATGAATGCAATTTGAAAGTTCCATTAATTATGAGGTTACCTACAAAATTACCGAAGGGAAAAGAGATAAAATCTTTCACAAGCCACGCTGATATTGTTCCAACAGTTTTAGACCTCTTGGATATTGAAAGCGATATTCAACATGACGGCAAAAGCTTAATGATTCATCTTCATTCACATGACGATGAGCTGGAAAAAGAATTTTATCTTACAGAATGTACTTGGATGAGAAAGCATGGCTGGCGAACACCAGAATGGAAGTTAATAATTGCACTTGAACCTGATTTTCACTTCAAGCCTGAAGTCGAATTATATAATCATAAAGATGATCCAAACGAGTTAAACAATTTGGTCAAATTAAGACCTGATATGGTAACGAAGCTAACCACAAAGATGGAGGATTGGCTGGCTCTTAGAAAAAAAGAGACTGGAATGGACTCACCAATTTTTGACCAGGGTGATTGGCATGGATTTGAAGGTGTTGGCTCTTTTAAGTCGTCTGAACAAGCATACAAAAGTCTTTACTTGGGAGATGCAGGGATGGCTAAAAGATTACAAGAAAAGTCACGATAAACATAAACCTTTAAAAAAGGGAGGTTAAAAGATAAATTATTCCGTCATTTTGAATTAATTAATTAATTTTTGAGGTTCAAATGAAACTAACTTCACTATTAGCAACAGCTTCTATGTTCATTGGAACAGCTGTTTCTGCAATAGAATACAAAGAAGCACCATCTTTGAAAGAGATGGTAGCAAAAGGAGAAATTCCTCCAATTGAACAAAGGTTACCAAAAATACCATTTGTAGTCGAAAAAGGTGTGATTTCCCATGCTGATCAGCTTCCCGACTGGCAAGCAGGGAAGTATGGTGGGACAATGAGATTCGGGCATACTAATCCTGGATGGAACCCAGATGTCTTTATTATGCTTAATGAGCATGTTTTGATGGCGCCTGGAATCAGTATCAAAAATGTTCGTGGGAATGTGTTTAAGGATTTTAAGATAGAAAATGATAACACTAAATTCACTTTCTACCTGCGTGAAGGACTAAAGTGGTCAGATGGGAAACCAGTTACCACCGAGGATGTGAGATTTGTGTTCGAAGATATTTATGCTAATGAAAAATTAACTGCTGCATTTCCATCGAAGTTCAAATCTGCTGGTGACCCAGCTGGTAATAAAGCCAAGTTGACTTACCAAGGAGATTATCAATTTACGATGGAATTCGATCGTCCATATGGTTCGTTAATTAGTGAACTAAGTATAAAAGGATGGCAGGGTTATACTGATGTCTTGAGGCCTTCACATCACTTAAAAAAATACCATCCAGAATATACTTCACTAGCTTCATTAAAACCAGCAATGGAAAAGATGGGTTTCAAAGACGAGTGGTGGCAATATTTTAATGCAATGGATTGTACAAACTGGGAAATAACAAGGCCTTGTAGTGCAGGCTATCCATCTTTGTGGGGATGGCTTAAGGTTAAAACCGATGATGAAATCCTAGAATTTGAAAGGAATCCATATTATTTCAAAGTGGACAAAGAAGGGCAGCAATTACCATACGTTGATAAAGTAATGTCACAACAGGTAAACGACACTGAAGCAGTCAATTTGAAAGTTTTAGCAGGTGAGATAGATCTTCTAAGAGAAGATACTGCACTAGTTAAAATGCCACTCTACAAAGAGGCAGAAGCAAAAGGCCTCATAAAAACACACTTGTTGGATATGCATGTAAATCCCACGGTGTTATTTTTCAACTTCACTCTCGCAGATGAGAATGACAAAAAAGTATTAAATAATTTAAAATTCAGGGAAGCTCTTAATTTAGCTATTAACCGTGAGGAAATCCTTGAAAATATTTATTTTGGTTTTGGGACTATGCCTGAACATCTGTATAAGGGCTATAATCCTAAAGAGGCAGAGAAAATTCTTGATTCTATTGGCATGACAGAAGGTTCTGACGGTTATAGAATTGGACCAAACGGAAAAACCTTTGAATATAGAATTGAGTATGGTGACTATGCGCCAGACATTAAGTTTGTAGTAGAACTATTAGTTCAAAACTTCCAAGACATCGGAATTAAAGCTACAAGTAAAATGTTAGAAGCAACGTTAATGAATGTCACAGGCCAAAATAACGAAAGAAAACATTCAACAGTCCTTTGGGTTCACAAACCGCTTTGGATATCAGGTGGGTGGAATGACTTCTTACCTTCAGTTGGTGGTACTGGATATGCTCCATTATGGCGGAAATGGTACGATACCAATGGTAAAGATGGTGTGGAGCCACCAGCTGAAATGAGAGAGTTAATGGAAATAACAAGGAAACGAGGAGCCTATCTTCCATATTCCCCTGAAGATTCGAAATTGTACCAACAACTAATGGGTAACTTGTCAGAGAATTTGTGGATGTTGAATATTGTAGACAATGTCAATTATGTTCTCATTACTCATCCCAATATGGGTAATGTCCAAAAGTCTGGACAGGCAATTG
>AGAU01000169.1 GCA_000224765.2 SAR324 cluster bacterium JCVI-SC AAA005
AAAACCCAATGTGGCAAACCCCCAATTTATTGAACTTACTTGCTCACCCATCAGCGTAATAGACATGATCATCACTAGGATCGGAAAGGAATACAGAATGGAAATCGTCTCACCCACGGGCATGAGTCGCAGAGCATGGCCTATTGATAGAGAAGCTAGTACCAAGATCAGTCCTCTGAGAAGGACCCCGCGAGTACGATTAATTTTCCATAAATTTCTACCTATCTTTGGCCAAATGAAAGCCAAGATAAGTATCAAGCTCACCACAGAACGAATGACCATGATCAACTCGACTGGGTAACGTGTTGTCAAATACTTGGTCAAAACCTCACCTAAGGCAAAAAGGAAAACTGTTCCAATGACGATAGCAAATGCTTTCAAAGTTTGATTTTCTGTATGGAGTGAGGGGTCGGACATTAATTAAATTAGCCAGCGAGAAGGTACTGAAGAAGGTAGGATCCAGTTTATATAGGATCCCTTTGACGTAAATATTAATTACCTTTGGGTACTTGATAAGCAGAAACCACCTTGTTCGCCTTTTCCATGGCGGCAGTCATTGACTTCGAATCAATTAGTTTAATAACTTCAATGCCTGTAGTTGCTCCTGAAGAACCAATCGTCATTTCAGCCGCTGCCATTGCTTCAGCAGGTCCCTCCGCAATAGTTACTATCTCAGCTGTGCTGGCGCTGAAATGCGTTTTTAGCATGTTCATACCAAGCCCGCCAGTAAGTGCTTCGAGCGCAGCCTCACGATCTGATGGATTGTCAACATAGCCTTTGAAGGCTGCATTACTCAGTTTGCTCTAGTCATGTAAAGTACTATTTTTCTCCTGTAGCCACTAGACGTTCTGCCTAGACGCAACAATTTTGGCATCGATGTGTGAAATCCAACCAAATAGATAATAACCAAAAGATTTAACAAAATTAATTGTTATCTAGACTTAAAGCTTAGGCCAACAGATTGATAGTCTGCAGTACAAAGAGAATAAAATATTATGAATAATGGGATATTAACCAATAAATACAAACATTTTCCAAAATAATAGCAAAAATATCGAAATTACATCTTGATATGGCGATGCAAATTGGGCCTATGCTCTTATTTGTGTGCTTGTACTTCAACTGAAAAAAGCAGTGGTGCAAAAGCATACAGGAGGGATTTGGTGATAAGACCAAGTATTCTGCACTTGCTCTAAAATCATCTAAGTGGGCAATGATTTTTTGGTGAGAGAATGGGTCCGCACTGGCAATTCGCCTCTCTCGGTTGTTGAGTAAAGACTTTTTCTAATTTTTGATAAATTTGTTCGACAAAATATTAGATAGAACATCAATTGACATTAATGAATCAGGTGTAGATTATAGTTATAGTAGAAATACATAATACACTTTCTTAAAAGACAATCATTTAAAGAAGTGGGGAAAAGTAGCGAAATAAATGATATCTAAGAAAGAATTTAGTGATAATTCCTTATTTTTTGAAGCCTGCGAAAAGGAATTTCTCAAACAGATGTAAGCTCGGGTTGATCAGAGGTTATTAGATAAAAATTTGTCGAGCAATCTTACTGTAAATTGAGATTAACATGAAGATAAAATACTTGAAATGTGATTGGGGCATGGAAAATTTTGGTTATCCAAAAGAACGTCTCAAAATGTACAAGAATGCTGGTTATGACGGTGTTGAATGCGCAAATATTGGCATGGATGCACAAGAATTTGCTGATTACACAGACGAATTAGGCTTAGAATATGTTGCTATGGTGTTTTGTGATACGGAGCAAGCATTTGAGGAGCAACTTACTGAAGTAATTAATAGAAAACCTATTTTAATCAACTGCCATCCTGGAAGAGATTTTTGGGATTTTGATCGAGGCTGTGATTTTTTTGCAAAAATTTTTAAAATAGCTTCATCTGTAGATGTTGAAGTACTTTATGAAACTCACAGAACAAGACTACTCTATGCACCATGGACTACGAAAAAGTATCTTGAGGAATTTCCTGACATGAATCTAACAGGCGATTTTAGCCATTTTACGACTGTCTCAGAGGGTAACATGTGTGGTGATGGATATAAGGAATTAATGGATTTCATAATACCTAGGACATTTCACTTGCATGCTCGCGTTGGCTATCAGAATGGACCACAAGTACCAGATCCAAGAATAGGTATGGGTTTACAGTGGACTGAACGCTTTGAGGAGTGGTGGGATAGAGTTATACAAAGTTGCAGCGATCAGGGAAGAAAATTTATTACAATTAATCCTGAATTCGGCCCACCAGAATATCAGCCGTTTCATCCCTCATCGGGTAAACCACTGGCAGATATTTGGGACATCTGCCTGTGGATGACTAATAGATTTAAAGAACGTTGGGATCAGAATGCTTCTAGGCTCATCTGATAGAAACTAAGTTAAAAGATTACAGTTCTGATTTCTAGTTTTTGGATCCTATCATCCATCCTAAAGATTTTTTTAATGGAAGTAATTGACTATAAATTCAATTAAAGCCTATTGATTATATTTGTTTGGTTTTGCTTCAACTTGAAAAAGCAGGAGCGCCAAAGCATCCGATGGTGGATTTAGTGATGATACCAAGCACCCTTCATTTGCTCTAGAATCATCCAAGAGAGTGATCGTTTTTGATGATGAAAGGGGGGACGGCCTGACACCCCAACACCCCATGCTATCATACACAGCGCCGCTCTAACTTGTTTCAATATCTCCATCAGTGTTCTCATCCTCTCTGAATCAACTGAATGATGATCTTTCAAATAAAGCTAACGATTGATCTAAATCATTAGTGATTGGATATGCTGATCTTTGTGATAATGTTTCAGCGGCATAATGGACCCATTAAATATTTGATCCAGTTGAGCTTTTAGGTAATACCAACGTATAGTTGCCTAAATTTAAAAACTGCCTTAATGTTCAATTATAGCGAACTGGATAAAGATCAATACGCAAGAGCTATGAACTTTTTCCCAATCTAATCATTATCTCAGGAAGCATTTAAGCCAAAATAATTTCAGTTGATTTCGGATTAAGTGCACTGAAAAATAGCTAAGGGGTATGATTTGAATTTATTTTTGATACGTCATGCGGAATCTAGAAACAATATCTGTAAAAACGATCAGGAACGTGTTTCAGATCCAGAACTCACAGACAATGGGCGTTTGCAAAGCACTTATCTGGCGGAGTTTCTTCAAAAAGGCTTTCATCTATCCCAGAAAGAGTTTGAAGAAAATGAAAAACCCTTTGATCAAATCTTTTGCAGTGCAATGCAGAGATCTCTAGAAACGGTTAGCCCGGTTGGTGTCTCAATTGGGCTCAAACCTGAGGTATGGCTTGACATCCATGAAGTAGGAGGAATTTATGAATTCAATGCTGATTTTACTGAAAAAATTGGACTCCCTGGGCTGAATCGAAAACAAATTCATTATAATTTTCCAGATTATTTACTTCCAGAAAGCATTGACGATGAAGGGTGGTGGAATAGAAGTGCGGAAACTCTTCAAGAAGTAAGTCTGCGTGTAGAAAAAGTCCTAAATATCGTTAAAGACTGTGCAGAGGAAAACGTTCGTTTAGGCTTGGTAACTCATGGGGTTTTCATAAGTAGTTTTTTAAGTTCACTTTTTAATTTAAATATTGCAGATAGTATAGCTTTTCAGAGTCATAATTGTTCCATTTCCAGATTAACTTTTGAAAGAAATAAAAAGGTTACGATTCAATATTTGAACTTTTATGGTTACTTGCCTGAAAATCTGAGAGTCCCGCGCCCTGACCTGAATGTAGAAAATGGTTGAAAATATTGAGGATCTTAGTTTCAAAGGTTTGGGAAAAATTCCTTTTAATAATACCTAGAACTATGATTGGAACAATCTCTAATAGTTATACAAAAAATTTAATAACCTTCTCTAGCTCATTTTTAGATTCATTACAGGATGATGTAAAAAAATGCAGGGTATTTTGTAAAATTCAACCACATACTCCAAAAGAATATTTCTTTTTAGTGATAGCGTTGTTGATGAAGAAAATGAAACTTTAGGAATGTCTTATGGGAGAAAAGATTTACAGAATTTATTAGTTGACTATAAGTCATCAACATTGGATGAATTGACGCTAGGACTTAAGAAAAATTTATCACATTGTAGAAATTCACGCCCTATAAGAGATGATTTTTCGTTTATAGCTATAGAGCCAATTTAAGAATTATTCTTCAGATTCAATTTGCTTTTAAGAATCAGATTATATGCTCAATCAATCAATTGCGTTAAATCATGATAAATCACCCGTTAAACTGCTCGCAAAAATTCATCAGAATAGTCTGGATCATCAACTGCACACCGGCCCGTTTTGAAGGCACAGAAATTTCTAAAGCTGAACAAGCCTTTTCTAATAATTCAAACTTTTTTACCTTGTGTTAGAAAAATCATTAGCTGTCGATTCAGTCAACGCACAATAGTTGTTTCTTCTCAAAAGTTGAGTATCTAAAGAATTCTTTCAGAATAGTGATTTTTTTGTATTTTGGAGGTATAAATTTCTGTAAAAGTCTTCAATTTTGAATTTTCAAAATTTTTTTCAAATTAAAAATGAATGAAATAGAAAAGTACGAATTCGATCGTAAAGGGTATATTATTATCAGGAAACTGCTAAAAAAAGAACATGTGAAAAATTTGCTTTCATCTATAAATTTATTGGAAAAGCATGCAATTAAAAATTTGAAAAAACCGCCGCGTAAAATGAGCCCTTGGGGTCCTGAGTATCATCTTAACACAAAAAAAGGCTATCATGCCCAGGGCGAAAAAAAAGACGGTGGATCAATAATTATTGAAGATTTTTGGAATGCAGATTCAACTTTTGATTGCCTAATTAATCACGGTCCTACCATGCAGTATATTAATGCGGTTATTCAAACACGCCCGACTATCAATAACTCAGAAATTCGCATTCGTTATTATCAAAATAAGACTGTCAGTCATGGTGGAAACACCCATGGCAAATCCTCAAACTTATCCTCTCAAAAATACAAGTATAGTTTTGGTGAAAATGGCATCGACTGTATGATGATACGAATGATTTACTTCGTGCATGATTGTAGGAATGATCAAGGAGCTTTTTGTGTTTCTCCTGGTACTCACAAGTCTAATTTAACTAGTCCATACAATAGAAATCCTGATATGGATCCAAGTATGGTTGGGTTGGAAGTGGAGGCTGGGGATGCAATACTGTTCACAGAGAGTTTGCGACACGGTGGATTTAGCAATTTTTCACAACAATCACGTAAAACAATACATGTAGGCTATGGCCCTCATTGGATGATGTCACAAAATATGGCTACAATGGATGAAAAACCATTTATTTTACCGAAAACATTTGCCAGGTTATCCGAAAAGCAAAGCCTCCTTTTTAGACCATGGTAAACCAAAGGAGTTGTTAAAATGGTAATGCAACCATTATTTACTGATTCGTAGTTCCAGGCACATCCACACGGATTTTTCTTATACGACCATCACCACTAAACCTTTCACGTCCCAACACGGTTGATTCACAAAGAAATAAGTCCCTACCATCATTTCCGCCTAACATGCACGCGTAAGCACTTTTTTCTGGATCTTCGAGTTCAATGACCTGTTTAATTTCTCCTCCATCAGCAACACGAACCCAACCCCCAGAATCTCCATAAGTAAAGTAAGGACATGCCACCCAAGCACAACCCTCCTCATCAATACAAATCCCATCTGTTGGTACTCCGAGGTAAGCAAAGGGACAACGATTGGACAGTGTTCCGTCGTGATTAATGTCCCATTTTGTAAGTGAGTATGAGAAGGTTTCAGCAATTATCAGTGTTTTACCATCCGGCGTAATTATGCCACCGTTAGGGAAACAAACTCTATCCGCTACAATTTTTGAATCTCCTTCTGAATTGACCATTACTATGTAACCAAATCTTGGTAAATTGTATGGACCCGGAGGAGATGATTCACTCAAACCTGGTAGATAGGCACCTGCGTATGCTGTTCCATCTGACTTTACTACCATATCGTTTGAACAGGTATTATATCTAGTTGAAATGTCTGCATAATGAGATGCATCAGTCCTTGATAGCCCACCCTTAGTTAATAATTCGGATGGTATCCTCAATATTTCCTGACTTGAAGTAGCTACTACCAAAAGATCACCATTTTGAATGAAGCCGAGCCCACTCGGAAATTCACCTGGTTCAAAAACAGTTTCAACATGACCTGCCTCATTAATTCGAGACACTTTGCTAGACAAGACGTCACTGAAATAGAGTTTTGAATCTCGCTGATTCCACCTTGGACCTTCAGGAAAGAATAAATTTTCAGCGATACTCTCAATTCTGCCCATAACTATTATCTCTCCGATTTGTAATCAATTAGCTGGTTCAGAACATTCAGCTTTTTCCAACTCGAGATCTACAAAAATGCATTTCGGCTGGATTTCTTCAAAACGATGGTGCTGATATGCTCTGTAACGTTGAAGTTCAAAATATTTGGATGAGTCCAGATTCTTTCGCGTAGGAATCTCTTTAACTTGGGTAGTGGCAACGGATTGTTGCCTATCTCCAAATGACACCTACAAAAAAACTTCTGAGAATAGCCCTGCATAGCCCAATAGCAAGCTGGTAAGGACGACAAAAGAATATTGATTCCTAAAGCTGAACAGAGTTTATTGGACTAAAGCAGAGCATTTAATCCAGCATTTGATTTCTGATGAATCAGCCCACTTGGTCGATTGCATCCTGACCCTTATCCAGAATTGGAGCAAACATTTGCCAATTATAAGTCATCTCTTCCCAGACTTCTAACCGAACCTGATTTCCAGCAGACTTAAGCTTTTCCTCAAGTTGAACAGCATCTGTAAGCAGCATCTCTGCAACTCCTGTCTGGATTAACACCAGTGCTAGTCCTGAAAGATCTGCGTGAATGGTAGACGCAAGAGGGGAGCGAGGATCTACACCATTCAGATAGATCTTTGCCCATTCCAGCAACTTTTCTTGCTGTACAAGAAAATCTAATTCTTCGTTTTACTTCATTGATTCACCCGCACACTCTAAATCACTCCAAGGAGATAAGCACGCAGCACATGCGGGTTGCAGCAAACCTTCATCCCTGATTGATATCAATGTAGCAATACTGAGCCCACCACCACAGGAATTTCCTGCGATCACAATTTGTTTGGGTTCAATATCTGATTCAAGCATCCATCTGTAGGCTCTCATTATGTCTTCAATCGGAGCTGGAAACGTATTTTCGGGCGCTCTTCGATAATCTAGACCTAGAGCCTTCGCATTCGCTGAAACTGCAAGCCGTGACATCAGTTCATGATGAGATTTTGGTGATCCTATTACAAAACCTCCGCCATGAATGTACAGTATAGCTCTCTGGGGTTCCGTATCTTTGACTTCTACCCACATCCCACTATATTTTTGCTCAGATATGATGGTGTCTGAAATATTCATAGTTTAGGGAAGTGAATTTCCCATGTTGTCGAAGATTTCTCTGATTTGGTCCAAATTTGCGTTCGTAGGAACAATTGGATTTTCGGCTAAGCTTTTTTCGAATTGTATCTAGTTGTTCATTGGGCACCTATCTCTCCTAACTATTTAATTTAATCCTATATTCAAGAGAAGCTTCAAAAACATCCAACTATTGAAAGCTACTGTATCTAACTATTTTTAATAATCTTTTTTCTCGATACTAAACCCTTACAGCTTTTGTTTACTTTATATTTTTTAATTTTTACTTTTTCTAACAAACTTTTTAAATATTCAATTTTTCGGTGGATATCCCCCGAAGATCACGATTATTAATGATAAGATTTCCAAAATTTAATTGGTAGCTTGTGAGCAATCTAAAGAATGGTTGTCCTCGGTATGTGTGAACTATGACATATACCCACCCTCAATTGATGGACTCCGGGGGGATTATGAAAGATCAGCCTTTAAACCAATACTTTAACAAAATACAAATAGAGGAGTTATGCTGATAAAAAGACTATTATTAAGCTCCATCATCACTAGCCTGATGGCAATTTCCGCTACCGCTCAGGGTTCCAAGAAAGCGCGTAAATTTATGGTTGCTACTGCCAACCCAGTAGCCTCTCAAGTCGGCTATGACATTTTAAAACGTGGTGGTAATGCAATAGACGCAATGGTAGGGGTTCAACTGATGCTCAATCTCGTTGAACCACAAAGTTCAGGAATCGGAGGTGGTGCTTTCTTACTGTTTTACGATGCAAAGCGGAACGAAGTCTCTAGTTTTGACGGTAGAGAGACAGCACCCCTTAAAGCGAAGGGTGATCTGTTTCTTAAAGAAGATGGTAGCCCTATGAAGTTTTTTGATGGGGTCGTAGGCGGAAGGTCTGTTGGAACACCTGGCACCTTGAAACTTCTGGAAGTAACTCACAGAAACTTTGGTTCACTTCCCTGGGAAGATTTGATTCAACCAACAATTCAACTAGCTGAAAAAGGTTTCAGAGTCTCAAAACGGATGGCAGCCTCTGTTGAAAGGGATGCAGAGCGACTCAGGACTTTCCCAGCTACAAAATCTTATTTATTTCTAAATGATAACACTCCGATTCCTGAAGGAACATTGTTACGCAATCCAGATTTTGCCCAAACATTACGCCTGATTGCTGCACACGGCAGTGAGCCTTTCTACTACGGTGAAATTGCAAGAGACATTGTTCGTACTGTGCAAGAAGCTAAAGGCAACCCCGGCAAACTATCGCTTGCTGATCTAAGAAATTATTGGGTGATTGAGAGGCCACCGGTTTGTCATGACTACAAGCAATATCAGGTTTGTGGAATGGGGCCTCCTTCTTCAGGTGCTCTTACGATTGGGCAAATGCTTGGAATGCTCAGTCACTTCAGTCTAGATGACTTGTCACCGAACGGGCCAAAATTCGTACACCTCTTCGCAGAGGCTAATCTGCTGGCTTTTAAAGACAGAGGTCTTTACATGGCAGATAGTGACTATGTGGACATGCCAATCAAAGGCTTGCTGGATCCTAAGTATTTGGAGATGAGATCCAAACTAATCAATTCAAGCAGGGTTTCTGATAGCATGTCACCAGGTGTACCGCCCACAGCCTTAAACTATAAGCTCAGTCCTGACGCTTCCATGGAGCTTCCCTCCACTAGTCACTTCGCAATTGTCGATGCTCAAGGCAATGCTGTAAGTATGACAACTACCATTGAGAATGGGTTTGGCTCTCGTTTGATGACCAGAGGATTTTTACTCAATGACGAATTGACTGATTTTTCCTTCCGGCCTGAGCGGGATGGCCAGCTGATTGCCAACCGGCTTGAGCCTGGGAAGCGCCCCCGATCTTCCATGTCACCGACACTAGTGTTTAATTCAAAGGGCCAGTTACACATGGCTGTCGGTTCTCCTGGAGGTAGCCGAATTATCCCATACGTTGCAAAAACTCTTTTGGGAGTACTAGAATGGAATATGGATATTCAAGAGGCGATAAATCTTCCAAACATTGCCAAAAATTTCGGTACCATGGAATTGGAGGTTGGCACTTCAGCGGAGCAATTGAAAGCAGACATGGAGCAAATAGGACACAAGGTCAGAGTTCGCCCACTGACTAGTGGACTACAAGGAATTGTTGTTACCCCTTCTGGGTTGGTCGGTGGAGCAGATCCACGTAGGGAGGGACTAGTTCTCGGCGAATGAGGCTGCGTAATTTTGATTTTGTTTGTTAGGGTGTGATTCTTTCTCGTCTATTGACCTAACTCACAATTATTCAACTTCTGATAATTTAAATATTTAACGCATTAATTTGAGTCAAACATGAGATTTTTAGGTAGCTTTAAAAAAACATGTACCTTTGAGCGCTGGCAACAGTTGGTTAGTGATTTGAAACCTCACACCGACAAGCATGGTTTGAGAGTTATCTTTGCTACAGAAAGTGAGGATGGTTCTATGATCTACGATGTCAGTGAGGCAAAAACGATGGAGGGAGCTCAAGCTTTTTTATCTGACCCAGAAGTTATGAGGATGAGGAAGGAGGCAGGCGTAGATATCGACAGTCAAGAGATGATTGCTAGTGTCGATAAATTTCATGTTTTCCAATAATCGAAGCATTTAGACTTAATTTAGCTGCCTGTCGCCAACAAACAGCTCATCACTTCCTGAGCCCTGGCCTTGTTAGCGATACTTTGTTGTGCTGCAGGAATGAATTTGGCGTAGCGCAGAGTTATCGGGGAACTCGGGCATGTCCCAATTGATGTGCGACTTCAGCCGAGGTGGCTCCATTCGTGAGCATTATTGAGGCGATCGTATCTCGCCCTTAGTAGTTTAGCCTGAATTCTTTGAGGATGCCCGCCCGATCACTTAGTTTGCTGAACCACTTTTTTTAGACTATCTAATCTGCATAAACCCCCATTGGTTGCCAGCAATATTGCTCCAACAGCACCACACGAATCTTTCCATTCATCGGTTGAAGCAGGATTTTACCACTTTTGGTTTCGTGCTTGGTATAGTTACTTCGATCAAAATCAATATCCTTCCAGTGCAGCTTAAGTGTTTCCAAAGGTCTTGATCCAGTCCGGTCAATAAATTGATTCAGGTATGAAAGTTGGCGGTCAAGATAAAAATCCTATACCTGCTGTAGGTTCTAAAACTGTTTTAAACTGAGCCCTCACTCCAGGACTATCAATCCTTAGTTCAAAATATTGCATGAATGGATGACCTGCCGGGATCGAAGGCAAAGGCCTCCAAACCAAAATTTCCTCATATATCAAACCTCCGACTGAATCAAAATACGCTGCTGAAGCGCTGTAACTTTCTCCTGACCGATTTTATTTTTCCATGAATTCAAAGCTTATCCAGCAAGCTAGTTACTGTTTTCAAGATTTAAAAGATCCTTTGTAATCTGTGGGGACTTCAGGCTATGGATGGTGTTTTCAAACGGTGTATCAATCTCCTCTCAAACAAGTAAAGTGTCAGGTTGCTCATTGATCTGGATTCAAGCGAGGATCCTGCTCATAGCATTCAGGAAGGCTTGAACTATAACAGACATTATAAAAATAACTGCTAACATCCCCTTTTATGTTTTTCCGCGTCAGGGCAGATGAGGAGTGTGAAAAAGTTTTTTTGGGTGTGTATTCTGCGACTTCGATATTAGGCTCCGCAAAGAATAACAAGGGTAGGAGGCATACTGTGAAGATTGAAAGTTTTCAAATCAGAGAAACCAACCAAAAAAATTCTGAAGCTATGTGAATAAGTTTTTGATTGATTCATCGGTTTAGTATTAAGCAAAAGCGGTTCTTACCGTGGGGTTTTTAGCTGCATACTTCAATGAACCGGATTCTTTTCATAATCTCTTATCAAATTCACAATTAATTTGGATCAAGCTCGATAAAATTCCTGAGCTTGCTTGGGCAGTGGTGTATTTTGAAGAATGAGGTCAGCAGCTTTTTCGGCGAGCATCAGGGTTGGGGCATTGATGTTAGCATTAGGTACATAGGGCATGACTGAGGCATCCACGACACGAATTCCTTCCATGCCATGAACCTTGAAATTTTTTGGGTCCACTACGGATTGGGTTCCGGTTCCCATCGCACAACTGCAGGAGGGATGATAGGCGGTTTCACCATCTCTTCGAACCCATTCGAGAATTTCTTCATCAGAGTCGACAGAAGGCCCCGGAGATATTTCACCCCCGCTGAATTCATCAAACGCAGATTGTCCAAGAATCTTCCTTGCGCAGTGGATGGCTTCCACCCATTCTTTTTGGTCCTCAAGGGTGGAAAGATAATTCATTCTCAAAGAAGGTTTGGCAAAGGGATCTTTACTAGTAATTTTTACTGAACCACGGGAATTGGAAAACATTGGTCCGATATGGACCTGATACCCATGTCCTCCAGTTGGAGAGGTCCCATCGTAACGGATCGCCAGAGGCAGAAAATGAAACATCAGGTTTGGGTAAGACTCCTGATTATTACTTCGCGCAAAACCCCCTGCTTCAAAATGATTGGTGGCCGCAGGGCCCTTTCGAAAGAAAAGCCATTGAAAGCCGATCCAAGGTTTATTCCACCAACGAAGTGCTGGCTGCATCGAAACCGGTTGGGTGCATGCATGCTGCACATACACCTCCAGATGGTCCTGCAGGTTTTCTCCTACTCCCGGAAGTTCATGAACTATTTTGACACCCAGGGGCTCAAGATCATTTGGGTTCCCGATCCCTGAAAGCTGTAGTAGTTGAGGAGAATTGAAGGCGCCTCCACAGCTGATGATTTCTCCACTTTGAAGGCTTACTTTTTGCCCTTTGTAGCTGAAATCTACACCTACCGCCCTGTTTCCGTCAAAACGGATGTATAATGCGTGGGCACGGCAGATTACTTTGAGGTTGGATCGATTCATCACAGGATGAAGATAAGCTCTAGCTGCGCTGAGACGTCTTCCCCGAAAAACATTCTTATCAAAGGCAGCAAATCCCTCCTGACAGAAACCGTTCACATCGTTCGTCAATTCGAAACCTGCCTGTTGGACTGCCTGGAAAAAAGCCTGAAACAATGGGGTTGAAGCAGGACCTCTTTCCAATTTGAGTGGTCCCTGATACCCCCGGAAATCATCTCCTCCCGCCAGACAGTTTTCCATCTTTTTGAAATATGGCAGGCAATGAGCGAAGTCCCATTCCTTCATCCCTGGATCGGCCGCCCAACGTTCGTAATCAAGTGGATTCCCGCGTTGGAAGATCATACCGTTGATGCTGCTGGAACCTCCCAGAACTTTACCCCGGCCTTGGTAGATTCTCCGACCGTTCATGAAGGGTTCCGGTTCGGTTTCGTAAATCCAGTCGTAGAACCGGTTACCAATAGGAATTGACAGTCCAGCAGGCATGTGGATAAAAATGTCCCAAATTGAATCTGGTCTGCCTGCTTAAAGCAATAATACTTGGTTTTTAGGATTCTCGCTAAGCCGGTTTGCCAAAACACATCCTGCAGAGCCACCTCCTACAATGATGAAATCGTATGTTTTGTTCATGGCCTAAAGGTTGTTCGCAAAAAGAGAAGTCTTTGTATTGTATTAGGATTGGTTCTCATAAATCAGGAATTCTCGGGTCAGTTCCAGAACTTTTCCATTGATTGAGTTAGAAATCATTTTCGTTACTTTTCCCATTTTAAAGAGGTATGTGGACCTCTGCAATCCATTCTCCACTCATGGTGAATTCTTTTTCCTCGAACTCCCAAGTGGCCCATTCAGAAACTCCAAAACTTAATTCTGATGTAATTTGGAGAGGCTAGTTTTCTACGGAAACTGTTTTTTTTGCAGATCAAGTCTGAGGCTCAAAGGGCATCCGAGACCAGTTGTCAGATCAACTGAAAATTCCGCAAATCCATCAATTCAGAGGGGTGTCTGTGCCTACAGTAATGACGTCAATCCTGTTTTCAAAAAGAGTTTTTGCCAGGGCCCAAGCATTGGCCCCGACTTGGGATACATATACGACGAAATCGGGTTTCGGAACTTCACCCAGATATCCTTGGCCACAATTGCATTCAGGATCAGAACCCCTGACTTCATAAAAAACAGCATTGTCGAGCTTTCTTTCCAAATCGGTTTCCTTGGACAGGAACAACCCTCCACCGAATCCGCACAGATTTTTAAAGATTGTCGCAGTGACCACATGGGCATGGGGCTGGGATGAACTCCAGACGCTACCAATCCTGCGAAATAGTCTATATCGGTAAGTACTTCGGCTTCACAATAATCAGCGATTTTCCTGAATCCTTCATAGTCAAAAGATCGTTTCCTACTTTTGCTAAAGCCAGGGGAGACCAAAATTTCATATTTTGACAAGATTAGCTGAATCTAATAACTTTAATGGCATCTAGTTCAGCGACTTAGTCGTCCAAAATATTTACAGTGAATTAGAGAAAAGAATTCTCTTAACTCAAATGGATAATATTCAAACAAAATACTACTAAGAATGAATAATAATTATAAAGATTACGATCCTGAATTGTTCAAGAGAGGTTTTAAATGTGACTTCTCTAAAATTGATTTATTACCTGAGTTAGCATCAAATGGATTTATTATTATTAGGAATGTTTTAGGTGACATTCAAATAAAAGAATTTAGAAAAATATTCGAAGATCTTTATGCTAGAGAAGGGTCTCTAGCTGGAACAGAAGTGTCCCAGATGGTAGGAATTAGAAGATTGGCTAATCTTATCAATAAATCTGAATTATTCAAACAGATTTATCTAAATAAAATTTTGTTAACAACTATACTTTTTATATTAAAAAAACCTTTTAAACTAGGTTCTCTTAATGGACATGATCCTCTAAAGGGGGGCGGGCTTCAGGAATTTCACTCAGACTGGAAACATCCATTTGACGGTAATAATCACGTAATCAATTCCATTTGGATGATTGATGATTTTTGCATAAGTAATGGTGCAACACGGGTTATACCAAAAAGCCATACTATAAAGCAAAGTATAGACGAATTAATTGAAAATAAGTTAGATGATCACCCTGAACAAGTTTTTCTCGAAGGTAGGGCTGGAGATTTAGCAATTTTTAATTCACATTTATGGCACGGTAGTTACATAAATAAAAGTGGAGAAAAACGTCGAGCATACCACTGCTACTTTGTAGCCAGACAATTTCCACAACAAACTAATCAAAGAATATATCTCGATGAGGATGTTAAAAGTGAAATGGACCCTGTCTCTAAATATATTCTTGATATTGACTAGTTAATTTTAGAAAAAATTTTTAGTAGATTAATTTTCTGAAATCAATCTTTTCATGATCTTGCTTTTTAAAAGCAATCTCACCAATCCCAATCAAGTAAATTTAACTTTATTGTGATTGCATTATTGGGCATATCCTTTCTTACTTAATCTACGGGAAGAATTATAACTTAAGGCTTTGAATTCTTTCTTCATTTTTATGCAAAGCTAGTGAACAAAATCTATTCTGCCTGAGCCTCTGCCACGACCATGGTGGAACGAGTCGAATAGTACTGATTGTTCTGTAGATATAAATTCTACTTAGCAAAATTTTAATTGGCCTACCTCAATTTGTTAAATTCAAATCAATATGGAATCTGTCAATTCCCACCTGAAAATAAACTGGTATCGTGTTCCATGTGACAAGGACCTTCTTGGAGTTCTGCACAAAAAAGATAATTTGAAAGCTCTTTCTCAATCTTTGTGCTACCTATCACTTATAATTTGTACTGGTCTACTTTCTTTGCTGTCGTTTAATTTTTTGGGTAACACCGTTGGTTTCTTAGCTATTTTTTTGCATGGTACTGTATGCGCTTTTACCATAAATGCTGTACATGAGCTTATTCACGGAACACCATTCAAGGACAAGTATCTTAACTCTTTCTTCTATTCAATTTTCGCCTTCATAGGTTGGCACAATCATTACGCGTTTTGGGCCAGCCATACGCAACACCATAAATTCACTCTTCATCCACCTTTTGATCAAGAAGTTATTCTTAGTCCCCCAAAACATTTCACTATCAAGGATTTTTTAAAAAAAGGTTTTTTATCTCCGCTTCAATTTATTTCAAATATCAGAAATCAATTTTCAATAGCGACTTTAAAATTTTCTCCAGGATGGCAAGAGAAAAGTTTCTCAGAAACGACACCTCTTAACAGAAATAGGGCTGTGAAATGGTCAAGATTTCTTCTTACAGGCCACTTATTGATTACTATTTTTTGTATGGTAACTTTCCAATTTGAATTACTTTTTATTATTTCTATGACACCAATGTATGGTGGATGGTTATTCTATTTAATAAACAATACTCAGCACGCTGGACTTGTCGACAATTCTAATGATTTTCGAAAATCCTGTAGAACGATATTTTTAAATCCTTTTTTATCCTTTCTATATTGGAAAATGAATTACCACATTGAACACCATATGTTTCCGGGTGTTCCTTTCTACAACCTTCCAAAATTACATATCGCAATTCGTCGATCATTACCTCATATTTGTAATGGTATTTTTGAAACCTGGTCTCAAATTATTTCAATTCAAAATATCCAAAGAACACATCCTGATTTTCAGTTTAATCAGTTAAATCCTTGGAACTTTAGCAAATGATTTTACATTTGAACTCTAGTTTTAGAGTAAACTGGTTATTTATGTGTTTAATCCTCTCTGCATTGGCTTTTGCTACAAACCAATACTGCAAGTTGGTTTCTAATCTCTCTTTGTTTTTTTCATATCTTCGAGCTTGCGATAATTAATGCGGCAGTTTCTCCCATCATCCCTCTCTGTTTACCACACATCGAGAATGGTTTTGATCCGTTTAGGCGATGCCAATTTTCACTCCAGTCAAAAGGTTCAACTTTTTCGTCCACCCAAGCAATTAGAATTTCTGTCCTAATCTGACCCTCCACAAAGTAGTGTTATCATGTCATTTGAAATCTCTGTGTTCCTAAAAGAATAGCCGGCTAAACTAACCTGAAATTCTGAATTCTTTTTAGGCCATCATACTTGCCTGACTGCTGCTGTAGGTATCTGTAGGTTACAGCAGGAGTGTTGTCATAAATCCCGTTAGGGAGTACTCTGATAAATGTTCAAAGTCACAAGTACTCAATAAAATCAAAACTTCAGAGAAATGATGGCTCAACCCGTTTATCTAGTAGTGGACGTGAAAATCCATGATGCAGATGCATATGGAAAGTACAAAGAAAAGGTCAAACCACTGATCGAAAGTTATGGCGGTGAGTATCTTTCCAGGGGCGGGGAAATCAACTTGCTGGAAAACGAATTGTGGGAACCAACCAGGATGGTATTAGTGAAATTTCCTGATAAGGAATCCGCAATGAACTGGTATAATTGCGAAGAATATCAGTTAGCAAAGAAAATTCGAATTGATAATGCGACTTCGACCAGTTTTTTTATAGAGGGTCTCTGAAACTTGCTCGAAGTTTTTTTGAGCTCATTCAACAAACTAACTCCAAATAATTCAATATCTTTTTGTAGTCCCATTCCCCCTTCTCTTTACCTGCTAGTTTTACCTTCAGTTCGAAGGCCCTCAGAACATAAGACCAGTTATCCAGAGCAATGTTCAACTTGAGTAACTGATGCACCAAATCCTCGAGGCTATCTTGATCTTTCTCGATCACTTCCAGAAGGTGAACTGCATGAAAATGTTAAAAGATTTTCAGGTGCTTGAAAAGCTGATTCACTGCTCTGGGTGATGTCTGGCAGTCACCAGTTTACAGAGCCTTCTCCTCAATTTTAATGTACTTTTGAACGATGTATCTGCTTTCAAAGATATCAACACCCCAGATCACTAGTACCAACTGCAATAGAAAAACTAGAACCAGCAGTCAGATGTACCAGAGATCCTTACCCAAAGAATAAACTTTATCCTCCTGAGAATTGATCAGTAATGCTTACCAATTAGTCTGCCAAGGAACTAACCCAAAGATAGTCAACAAAGGTAACCAGCCGAATGTCTTTAAGCTCATGTACTGGATTTGATAACAGGAACGAACAGGTGCAAGGAGAGGAAGTAAAACCAGTAGACACCCGTAACATTTCCAACCCTTCAGGTTAGATGTGCTTATCAAACCAGACATTTGTCCTTGGTTAGTTTAGGAAAGGTAGTCGAGATAAATTTGTTTTGGTGCCCTTTGCGGTAAAGGCAATTCATTAGTAGCTACAACTTATCTATCAGCAAGACTGATCATTGTCTGCTTCCACGATTTCCAGAGTCCCATTTCTTTTTTAACTTCTCAGCAATCTTCACTCGTTGTTCTTGGGTCAGTATCGTATGGAAGTCAGTGAACCCCTGAGCCAATAATGGAAGCTTGGACTGGACTTCAGACCACCTAATATCAAGCAGAGCTTTTACATCCTCCACATTTACTGAGTCCTGCAGCATCTGCTCGTACATCTCTTCTCTCAACCCTATATGGCGTTCCCTAAATCCCTCTGATTTACTTCGTAAAGTATTGATTAGATTTGTTATCTCTTCCTCCTGAGTATTATCAAGATCTAGTGCGATGGACATTCCAAAGACGATGCGTGATGTATTTGAAGATTCTAGACGCGCAAGATGATTGGATTCCCAACCTTTGGACATTTGCTCTTTTAACTTAATGCGTTGTTCGGGAGTCAGCATCGTATGGAAATCAGTAAAATTTTGTGCCAGCTCTGGCAACCTGGTATGAACAGAAGCCCAGTTGGCTTCAAGCAAAGCATTCACATCTAATACATCCACTGAATCTTCCTGCATCTGAGTGATAATTTCTTCTCGCAGTTGTGCCCGAAGTTCCTTGAGTATCTTAAATTCAGGACGAGCAGTATCGACAACCCTGGCCATTTCCCGCGTCTGCAAATCATTTAGATCTAGTGTGCTGGATGTTTCTGAAACAATGTCGGATGTGCTCATAGTATCTTGCTGGCCACAACCTACCAAAAACGTTGCTGATGTAACCGCGATTAGCAGAGACTGCCTGAGTGTTTTGAAAGTTTTGGATTCTGACATAGCGCTTCTCCTAAAGTAGCGTGACTTAAATACCCTTATGTACTATCAGTTGAACCATTCGGGGCAATTGAACTGTCAATTAGTTTAGGAGAGAAATCTTTCACCAACCTTTCGGAAACCTTACAAAATAGAAAGGTTATGGAAACGACTTCCAGATTAGATAAGCCGAGCTAAACTCATGCATCATTTTCATTATTTGGAGAAGCTACATTGAAACTACTTTTGCTAGAGGATGATCCCAAGGTCGCTGATTTCATAAAAAAAGGCCTAAGAGAAGCAGGATTTGTTGTCGAGCATGCTACACAAGGTGAGATTGCTCTGAGCTTAGCTCAATCAGAGGAGTATGATGTGGCCGTACTGGATGTTATGGTTCCAGGCTTGAGCGGACTGTCCGTAATTCAAAAGCTGCGAGAGCAGAAAAATCCAATTCCTGTTCTTATTCTCAGTGCCAAGCACACATTGAAAGATCGAGTGAATGGAATTGAGTTGGGAGCGGATGATTACCTGACCAAGCCTTTTTCCTTCACAGAATTGCTTGTCCGCGTACAAGCTCTGATCCGACGTAACTCGCTAAATGCAGAACCAACTACCCTTCAATATGCAGATCTGGTGATGAATCTGCTTACCCGGGAAGTGTTACGCTCCAAGTATCCCCTACAATTGCAGCCACGCGAATTCAGTCTGTTGGAATACTTTCTCCGGTACCCGGGACGAGTACTGTCCAAAACATTTATTTTAGAGCATGTCTGGGATTATGATTTTGATCCTCAGACAAATGTAGTTGATGTGCTTGTTTCACGTTTGCGCAGCAAAGTAGACAGAGACTTTGAAACCAAACTGATCCATACACTTCGAGGCGTGGGATATGTACTTAAGCTTTGAACGCTTGAGACCCCGGAGCTTGCAAGCACGGATGACAATCTTTGGTGCCCTCCTCTTCTTTTTCTCAGCCTTGTTGGTAGTTGGTTTTTCTGGATTTTTCCTTCACAAAGAGTTTGAGTCCAGACTTCAGCAAAGCATTCTCTGGAAAATTGAGCACTATTCGAAGCTACATCTACAGTCCAGAGCTTTGCTTTTGTTAACCCTGCAACAGGAGGACGATCAGAATCGAATACGTGGAACTTGGCTCCACTGGCAAGAAGATTCCGAAGTTCTTTGGGAAACAATCCCAGGGGACTGGAAAAAAGATCCCGCAACAATGAGTTCTCTTCTGCATACCCATTTACTTTCCGGTAATGAATGGAGTCTTATACCTCCCAAGAATATCGAACTGTCAAGCAGTAGTCCAATTGAGGAACATCATCAACTAGATCTTGAAAAGGAGCTTCTAATTACTGCGCGAGTTCTTTCCGATGGCTCTGTTTTAGGCATTGGAGAGTCCCATGCCTCCACGCAACTTCATATCAAACTTTTCAGACGCAAAGTTTTTCGGATTCTCCTGGCAGTGGGAATTGTCAGTATATTAGTAGGCTGGTTTTTTACACGAAAAGCCATGCAACCCATCCAAGATCTCGTGAAAACAACTGAAACAGTAGCTGCGGGACGCTTAGACGCTCGTGTCCCAGAGCCTGACACCTCAGGTGAACTAGCTAAACTTACGCGGCTCTACAATGAGATGTTGGAACGTATTGAACACTTGGTTACGACCATGAATGAGTCACTTGACAATGTGGCTCATGACCTGAGAACCCCGCTGATGCGTTTGCGTAACTCAATAGAGTTGGTGATGGCTAACGAGACAGCATCGGTAGTAGAACTTAGGGAGGCTTTATTGGATGTTGCGGAAGAAGCAGAGCAGATTCAATTACTGTTGACTGCGTTGATGAATCAGGCTGAAGCTAGAGTAGGTACTATGCGCCTGAATCAAGAATTGATTGACATGAATGTGTTAACACAGGAGGTTTGTGAGTTATATGAGTTGCTAGCTGAAGAAAAGCAAATAACCCTGCAAAAGAATTTTGCAGAAGCATCCGTGTTTCTTCAAGCAGATCCAGTCAGGCTGCGCCAGGCTCTCGGAAATCTTCTTGACAACGCGATAAAGTTCACACCAGAAGGAGGACTCATAACAGTGAGTATCCATTCTGAACCCAACGTGGTAATCATCGAAATCAAGGACACTGGAGTCGGTATCTCTGAGAGTGATCAGTTCAGAATCTTTGAAAGGCTCTACCGGGCAGACAAAAGCAGAAGTACAAAAGGAATCGGTCTCGGCCTAAGTCTTGTTCAGGGTATAATTCAAGCCCATGGAGCTAGCATTCAAGTCATAAGCGCTCCTAATCAAGGAAGCACCTTTCGAATTGAATTTTTACATTCAACATAAAATTTTTTGAATGTTTCAAACATCATAAATATTTCGCTGAAAAAATACAAAACCCCCTAATCGAAGAAGTGGAATCTCAAAACAATTAAATTAATGTTTTTCCAATACCTCCCCAACACGCCTCAGTACCCCAATCAATATTCTCATCTTTTCCGAATCAACTGAATAATCTTCAGCCAAATAAAGCCAATGATTGATCTCAATCATCAGTGATTAAACACGCTGATCTTTCCAATAATGTTTCATCGGGACAATGGTTCCACTGAAAGGCTGATCCCGAGCAGTCAAATAGCCGCAACTCTCTAATTCACCCTCAATCTTTGCCACTAGCTCTTCAAGAGTATGTAAGTCATCCGTCCCTAAACAAAAGTCTAGCCGGAAAGCTGTTTGTTGTAGCTCATAAGGTAAAGGTAGAGCAGGGAAACTGTGCCCGTCTATAATCAGACAGTGATTATTGTCTGAGAGAGATTCCTCAACAGTTTCTGTCAGCTTTTGGTGATGAGGATTGTAAAATTGTTTCAGTAATTCCTGACGCTTACCGTGGGTAGACACCTTGCGTAGCGGCTGAAGCAAAGATCCCTTAGTGTAAGTTACACCCATGCCTAGCTGGCTCATCCGTTCTTGAGAATCATCAGAGAAACGCTCTGGATCAACAATAATCCGACTCACAGGAAATACTATTGCTTTTGCTTCTGGGAAGACCTGCTGGAAAATTCTATCTGTAGCGTGATCAGTGATGCGATTAAGTTCTTCCTGGAGTTCCTGATCTGATAGAAAGAAGTCTTGAAGAAGGTCTTCTGAAAGAAAAGTGGAGGCCTGGGGAAGGTGCAACACGATTGAGGACGACATCCGCACAAACCATTCTGTGAATGGCAAATGGGCTTTTTCTTTTGCGTGACAAGGTAACCATGATCTGCAGAGAGACTCAGATTGTGGACGCTGTTCTTAAATTGTTAGGACATCGTAGTGTCATAGCAATTTCAGCTTACTTGGAAGTCAAGGTTTTGGAAGTATTAGGCTTGGCGCGTAGGAATAAAGTGTAGACCCAATTGGTAAAAAAGTTAGAGAATCGATAGAATCCAGTGTAGAAGTACCTTACAGTACTTGGCTATAGATGGTTAAATATGATGATTATTCAGAATCTTAAAAATCACAACTTCTACAAGAATATTAAATATCTTATTACTTTTTGGTCAAGGTTTAAAAGTGATCTACTTTGTAAAGCTGTCAAAATGATTTGATTCAAAAACTAATCAATGATGTAGATTAATTATGTGAATCACTCTATCTCAATTAAAAATCAAAATAAGTTTAAATGAATCATAAAGCATCTGTTCTTAGGTCAGCTAATATTCCTGCAATATCAGTTTGGTTGTTAGCCGCAATAATGGGAACAGGCTTTCTAGGTATTACAGTTATTGCTCCTGCACTCGGAGCAATAACTGTATATTTCAAAGCTAGCGAAGCAGAAGCACAATTATTATTATCTGGGTTTTTTCTATCTATGGCTATTTCTCAGCTAATTTATGGACCTCTTTCAGATATTTTTGGTAGACGGCCTTTTTTACTAATTGGTCTATTGCTTTATTCGATTGGGGGACTATTGGCAAGCTTTGCTCAATCTATGGAGATACTTATTTCAGCAAGGATTATCCAAGGCTTAGGGGCTGCTGCTGTAGTCTCCATCGCCAGAGTCATTATTAACGATGTCTACGATCGATTGGAAGGAGCCAGTGCTTTTGCTTTAATGAGTATGATAATGTCTGTAGTTCCGATACTGAGCTTTGTATTTGGAGGAATAGTTTGTGATTTAATTGGTTGGAGGGGAACGATGTTCCTGATTTGTATATCTAGTGCATTATTACTTATTATTGTAATAATAACATTGCCTGAAACAAACTATAAAAAAAATAAAAATTTTCAATTTACCTCAGTTTTTAATGATTATGTAACGCTGATGAAAAACAAAAATTTTCTTGCTTTCATGTTAACATCTTCAAGTTGTGCCGGAATCTTTTTTACGATGGTTGGGTTCATATCTTTTGAATATATCAGGATAGGAGTAAAGCCAGCTGAAATAGGTTTTTGGTTTATGCTAAATCCTTGTGGTTACATATTGGGAAATTATATAACGAAACGCTATGTTGGGAAATTTGGTATTGAATCTATGTCTCAATTAGGTGGATGCATGTGTTTGATTTCAGTAGTTTCACTATTTGTACCTTGGACTTTTGACTTAAACCACCCATCTTTACTTGGTCTGTCCGGATTGTTGCTTGGTTTTGCATCAGGGTTTGTAATTGCTAATACAACTATTGGTGCAATGTCATCGGCTGGGGATTCTAGCGGGAATGCATCTGGAGTTGTCGGAGCAGCTCAGTTGGGGTTCGGTATTTTAGGTGGAGCTATAGTAGTAAATATAGGTGGATATGAGCATTTTGAAAGGGGTTTGTTAGTTCTGGTAGCACTATCAATTATATCTTTATATTTTGCTACTGTTTCTAGAATTCTAAAAAACAAAACTATATTCTAGGTAAAAAATATAGAGACTAAAAAGCAAGGTGTTAGGCTAGAAAGAAATTTTTAAACGAACCTGAATGTAAAAAATTAAATGCTAAATAAATTTGATAACAGAATTGGCATTATCAAGGAAAAAAGAGAATCTCCGATGGTATTTGAAGCAAAATATTGGAGTTTTTTGACTGCTTAGGGGCCTTCGAAACTGCGGCTCCCTGTTCAATTAATCACAGGTTGGACGTTGGAACAAACAATCCAAATCTGTAGTTTTGAACGATATACTGATGGGAGACTATATTTTTGATGATAAGCATTATCCATTGTCCACATTGAAATGAGACTTTGGGGAACACAGTTCAAATTTTAAAAATTCCGTACTTCAAACTAAATTTTTGAATATCTTGAGCAGAAGCCTTCAGTTGTGTGTTTCTCATTTCCACTCCTGATAGCTAATTTCCACCAGTATTAAACCAATACCCACAAAAGAATTTGTCGAATAGTCGAAGAATTCCCACATCCACTTCATCGAAGTTGGATTAATTTCCCACATCGTATCGGATCCCTCGGTGGATGATTTGCTCATAATCCCCCCTCTGAGGCATGCTTTGCCTGCAAGGGCATTAGCTTGGCAGAAAACAAGTAGCATCCATAAGTTTGGAATTGTTCTCCGTTTCATATTTGGTCCATCGTTGGCGCTTTTTTAGCGCTCGAAACTTTTACATCGAAAGATTACCAATTGCCCTGCAGTTTGACTGGTTTGTACTAACTCATGAAAAGGAGAGCGTGGCGAGTTAGCGAAGTCACCAAACCCACAAGGTGGGATGGAGAGGCCACTTCAAAACCAACGGCAATGCTCCACTCATTTAATTAACCCCAGAAAATCAGAATTGCCACAACTGGACTCCAATTCGAGAAACTGTTTACTGGATGGATGGTACCTCCAGCAGTGTTTCTAGAACTGCCAGTGAGACAAAGACTACACCAATGTAGAGTGTCCAGAGTCCAATATTTCGGTTCGTGTTATCAGTTTGTAGGTACTGCATGGTTCCTCTTAGGGATTGGTTGAGAGATGAAAAGTGTTTGTGCTTATAAATATATCAACCAATCGGAAAAACACGGAGGACAGTGGGGGGAGGCAAAGTATGGAAAGTTTTGCAAACAGGTATCGGGCTACACCATCGAAGAAATCAAATCACGGATACCAGCATGAAAAATCAATCATTCTAATTTTGAGTAACTATGGTCGTAACCAGTATAAATTGTGTAGTAAATATTATTTACAACAAACAGGATTCAAGCAAATATAAATTGATCCTTAGCTTCATTTTCACCATGATTTAAAACCTTCGAAAAAGTCTTCATAGTGCACAAAATTAGTTGTGCATACTAAAGACCAAAGGCTCACCAAATAGTGGTAATAGATTACGATGTAACGTTAGTGAAAAAGATAAAATTTTCTATCCTGATGAAATGGTATTTCGTCTCTAACTAAAATCCTTTAGGATGATAGTAAGGCTTATGTATAGCCGGGCATTCCTATTCAAACTTTTTTTAATTTTCCTAAATATCATCTATTAATAGCTATTTGGTTAGATTAAAAAATAACTGAATTTGATCTCTAAAATTAATAAAAATGAGGGGTTTTGGTTAAGAACAAAAAAACAACTCGAATTGAAAACTTGAATGGGATTATTTATATGATAATTGCTATGGCTGGATTCTCAGTTTTAGATTTCTCAATCAAGAATCTATCAAATCGGCTTCCCGTGAGCCAAATACTTATATTGATCGGCTTTTTTCAATTTAGTTGGTTCTGGGCAATATCTACTTATAAAAATTCAGCTTTATTTTCAGAAAAGATTAAGAATAAATTTTTTATCGCTCGCACATTAGCTGATCTTCTCGCAGCAATTTTCTTTTGTATTGCGATAGCTAAAACACCATTGAGTTCTGCCTCCGCTATTATCCAAATTAATCCCCTAATAGTAAGTATATTTGCATTATTTCTTCTTAGCGAGAAGGTGAGATGGCAATCCTGGCTTGCAATTCTGATCGGATTAATTGGCATGCTACTAATCATTCGACCTGGCTCTGAAAGTTTCTTACCAGAATCGATATTCGCTGTTTTAGCTGTGGTGATGTTTTCGTTAAGAGATATATCTACAAGATTGATTTCAGACGAAATTTCTACTCTTTTAGTTTCTACATGGGGTACCATAGGTTGTATGATTGCTGGGCTAATAAGTATACCATTTTTTTCAGTACCATTATTCCCAACGAACTATGAATTATTTATGATCTTTCTAGTAAGTCCTTTTGGTTGTATTGCATATTTTTCACTTGTTAGAGCAACACAAAGAGGAAATTTTTCGATTATTTCTCCATTTAGATATACAAGATTATTATTTACACTTATTTTGTCATTCTTTTTCTTAAACGAGAGGCCTGATTTTATCATGCTATTAGGAATCTTGATGATAACTTTTGCAGGTACATACCACATTCTAAACCTGGCTCAAAAATAAATTTTTAAAATTAATAAAATTATCAGATTATTTTGTCATTTAATAATCAAATTTACAATTGAATCAGTCAATTTTTCCGCCGATAAATTTCTAATTATTTCTCTAGATTATCATCTATTTTAATATTACTGCTTGAGGGCTCTTGATAACTAAATTACTAAATAGGGTACGCGGTCCTGGTGGCATCAAACCAATGATGCAAATTGCTTTTCCGCTGATGATTTCTACTTCAACAGTTGCAATCATGTTGTTTATTGACCGGCTTTATCTTAGGCAGGTTAGTCAAGAGGCAATGAATGCTAGCTTAAGCGGAGGCTTTACTTCCTTCGCCTTCCAGTCTTTCTTCATTGGAATTATTGGTTTCAGTACAGCTTTAGTTGCTCAGAATTATGGAGCTCGACAATTTCACAACTGCCCCCGAGTTCTAACGCAAACTATTGTATTCAGTTGTTGCAGTGTGCCATTAATTCTTGCTTTAATTCCAGCTGGCAGGTGGGTTTTAGCTATAGTTGGGCTTTCTGATGGAGAAGTCCTTCAGGCACAGACTTACCTGACTATTTTAATGGCCGGCACAGGTCTAGACTTGTTTAGAAATAGCTTGAACAGCTACTTTGGAGGGTTAGGCCAAACCAAAGTCGTTCTATTGGCGACCTTTGTAATGGCTATTGCCAATGTAAGCGCAAACTACATATTGATTTTTGGGAAACTTGGCTTTCCAGCCTTAGGGATTGAAGGAGCAGCATATGGAACCATATTCGCCTGGTTTACAGGCTTATTCACTTTGTGCGTTGTCTACCTTAAACAAATTCGATTTCCAGAATACCAACTTCTGGGTAGCTTTCAGTTTGATCTGGAAATTCTAAAAAAATTAGTCCGCTTTGGGTTTGCTAGTGGGCTTGAAATAGCGTTACTGATTTTTGCTATAGATTTGATGATTCTCACTCTGAAGTCCTACGGAGCGGATGTGTCTACAGCAATTACGGTTGGCCTAACTTGGATTCAAACTCTTCATATACCTGTGATCGGCTTGGAGATTGGTACTATGAGCTTGGTGGGGCGCTTCATTGGGGCTCGTGACACCGACTCTGTTTCGGATTCCGTATTCTCGGGACTTTTACTAGCTTCTAGCTACGCTTCGATAGCTGCACTCGCTTTTCTATTTGCCACCGATACAATGGTCTTAATGTTTTTAGAATCGGACTCCTCTACAACAACACTCAATCTGGCAATTTGGGGCACCCAACTCAATGCCTTCATAATATTCGTTATATCCTGGTCCGGAATTTTGGGTGGTGCCCTGCGGGGAGCTGGAGACACCTATGGGGCAATGACCATCTTCGCCACTTTCTGGTGGTTTCAATTCTTTCTCATGTTTATTTTGGTTCGACTCGTTAAACTTGGCCCCGATGATGTCTTAGCAATTCATATTTTCAGTTCACCTTTACTGCTCATTGCAATGATGATCCGTTTTCGGTCGGGGGTTTGGCGTAAATTCGATTTGACTGAGTAGAATTGACCAGTTGAACGTCTGACGCAAAGGTCCTTTAATTTCAATTATACACATACATATCTAGCTCATTGGCGTTAGAAAGTCCTCAGAGTTAGGTTTTGGATCAATGACAGCTCTACTATCAGGAAACGCGATTGCCTTGCCTCTAGAAAAGCCTGCTGAAAGATCAGATCCGTAATGTGGTCCGTAATCCGATTGTGTCCTTTCTGCAATTCCCCATTAGACAAAATGAAATCATCCCGAAGATCCTCATGAATGGAAGCAGGCCCACATGAGAAAGCATGGTGCCCAGGATGAAAGGGAGACTTCTCTCTTTTGAATCAAATTTACCGCCCCGAATTTTCAGCTTTTGAAGACACTACAGGAGTTATAGCCAAGCTCTATGAAAACATCGAATCCATGACAATTGACATGCATGTCTGTGGGATAAATCGTACTTTATCTGACAAGATCCCTTACTCCAATCCCACACTGGTTAGAGAGGCGGTCAACAGAAATATGATGGTCACAACAGAAATCTCAAAAATTATGGAAATTCTCAATAGAACGAACGCTCGTATTTCTGTTCGCAGCAAGGCAGGTGTTAAAAAAAGTTTATTCATTGCAGCGAGTCCCAGCAAGCCTAGAAAAGCCAGTAACTTTAGGGCAAAGAGTTGTCCATAAGGAGTCCAGATTACTTTCCATTCACCCTTGCTCAGCAACAGTAGTAGAAGCACTCCAAAAATTGCCAGCAAGGGGACATTCCAGATCGAGATCTTACCAAATTGGTGGGCTGCTAGCCCCGTAGATTTATCTTGCCGTGTTGCCAACCAAGCTAGGGGAGCAAAACCTCCGATCCAGAAAATCAACCCGAGCAGATGCACAGAGATCAAAGCCACTAGTAACCAACGTGGTTCAGAGAGGGTGTGCCCCTGAAATGCAAAGGAAATAGCTACCAGAACGCATCCGACGGTGGAGATGACAAGATTCGGCTTGTATGGACGAATGACGACAAGAATCATCAGCAGGCCGATCCAACGCAAAAGGAGACTGTCACCAAGTGGACTTTCCCAAGCAATTCCGAGCATTATCGGATCCTGAGCAGCAGACCATTCTCCTATTAAGAAACTGGCTTGTATGGGTAATAGTGAAAAATTCAGGAAAAGTGCAAAGACAGCGCAGGTTGCGCCAAGCCTACGAAGCAGTGGCATGGTTTGGGGAGCATTTTCACGTAGCCAGAGTAAGTTCAGTGCAGAACCAGCTGCAAGCATTGTAGTCTAGTAGGCAAGTGCCTTGGCAAGAATGGACCAGAGAGAGAATTCATCGAGGTCTTGCCAAGCCAACCAGATTTCTTGCAGGATCACTTCACGACGAAAGAGAAAGTCCCCTTCATTGGGTGTCCATCCTCAGACAAACCACGCCAAATCACTTGGTATTCTCCATTGGGTATAGGATCCAATTGAGCAAATAGCTTTCGTAAATACTTCATTTGATCTGTACGCCGAACTTCGAAGTCTTTACCCGATTGATTAGTCAGCACCAGCTTGGTAATTCGCATAGGCTTGTCAAATTGGAGGACCAACTCAGTAGGAGTTTCTTCCAATACGGCATTATTGGTTGGAATGGTAACTTCCTGTTTCGAATGTGCCCAGCCCAGTCCGCTTCCGAAAAATACGACAAAACTTGCTGTCAATAATTGGAGAGTGAGCCACTCTTTTAATATATTTGCCATGAGCCATTTGGTTATGAGTTTTATGTTTTAAAATAAGATTACCAAATTATTTTAAAATTATTTTACAAAACCAGCAACCCTATAGGGGTATAGGGTACACTATTTTTTTGTTAATGTGTAAGGTGTGGGAAAGTGGTAACGGAAGCTCAGAGCAGTGAGGGCTATTGATCAATGATGTGTTGAATTTCTAGATTAGTAAAGACAGTAGACAGTCTTTGAATCAAAGTTGAGCATATTTTTTGGATGGTTGATCCGACGAGTTAATGTCTTGGATATCAATTCTGCCTTCTCTAGCACCCGCAATAAAGTCGATACTGAAGACATGTACATCTTTGGCTTTATCGGCCAAGCCAAATAGATTCCTGGGCTAGCGATTGTTCTCCAGTGATATGCCTGATAGCACTTTCATTGTTGCGAGTCCCATTTGCATGTTTGGAGATCTGTACATCTACGGTTAAGAAAGATCCTGCTGAGGAAGTTCGAGGGTAGTTGCATCACTATGAGCATCGGCTCCGTAACAAGACCGCCCATCCCCACATAAATCTTTCTAACCACTATTCCTAGCTAGCAGAATTTTGAGGGGGTAAAAGAGCACCTTGGACCGATTAGCAATCTTTAAAAATCCGTTGACCGTTAGGCATAATCGTGTTGCAAAGCTTGGCATTGCTAAAATCTGCAAAATCTATTTTTGCGTTTAGCAACACTGCACTGGTCAAATTGGCCCCAGTCAGGTTGGAGTCGCGCAGTTTCGCTTTGGGCAGTTTGGCGCCACTCAGGTCGGCTCCTCTTAGATCAAATGGGGCACCTTTGTTAGTTGCCCAGAGCTTATCTAAATCTTCTTGCTTGTATCCCAAGACTGGAGTAGTGATCAGCATGATGGTAAACGGGAACAGAACTAGCTTTTTCATCAATCAGCAGTCCTTATTATTTTTCCCACCTTCAGGGTCAATGGTATTGCAAAGGATGGCTCCTCCCATTGAAGCTCGATAGAGATTAGCCTTGCGCATATCAGCACCGTCGAGGTTAGCCTCATTCAGATATGCAGCTACAAGAACAGCTTCGCGAAGATCTGCCGATCGCAGGTCAGCCCCCCTAAGATCAGCTTTTTGCAGATTTGTTTCCCGCAGATTAGTTCGAGACAAGTTAGCTTTGGAGAAGTTAGCCTCACTCAAGTTAGCCTCGCTCAAGTTAGCCTCACTTAAGTCCGCCCAACTCAAATCAGCCTCACTCAAATTAGCTTCAGTCAAGTTGGTACCTGTTAGATTAGCTCCAAAGAGGTTTGCTTCCGAAAGGTTTGCTTCCGAAAGGTTTGCTTCCGAAAGGTTTGCATTTGTCAGATTGGCTTCTTGCAGCTTAGCACCGGTCAAGTTGGTGCTAATTAGGGTGGCTCCCATCAATAAAGAGCCACCCAAGTCGGCTTCACTCAAATCACATTTGACGCACTCGCTAGTACTCAGGAGCTTGTCCAAATCTTTCCGATCATAGCCAAAAGCTTGCATCGCAAGCAATGTGATTGAAATTGTGTATACGATTTGATTTTGCATTGATCAACAGTCCCTGATAGTGATCCGACCGTCAGACATTTCGGTATTGCAGAGTATTGCTTCACTCATCGAGGCAAACTTTAAAATGGCTCCTCCAAGCCTTGCATCTTCAAGATTTGCTCTACTCAATTCAGCCCTGTAGAGATCAGCGGCTTCCAAGTCCACCTCTCTTAAATTTGCCTCTCTCATATCGCTATACTGTAGGAAAGCTTCTCCAAGGTTGGCGCCATACAAGTCAGCTCTGCGCAAATCAGCATTTTTCAATCTAGCCCAATTCAGATCAGCTTTGCGCAAGTCAGCTTCACGCAGATCAGCCCAATTCAGATTGGCTCCTTTTAAGTTAGTTCCTTGCAGATTGGCAAAATGTAAATTGGCATCACTCAGATTGGCTCCGCCCAGGTCAGCACCACTCAGATCACATCTGATACATTTGTTAGTGGCTTGAAGCTTATCCAGATCTTCTTGTTTGTACGCCAGCACCTGTGTAGCAAGAAATGGAATTGCCAGAGAAAGTAGCACTGACTTTGTACATTGCCGACTCATCTTAAAATTTATCAATAACATAGCGCGTCGTACCCCGGGTTTGGAAATCATCATCGACTGAAATGGGAGTGCTCTCATAGTCTGGATTCTCTGCTCGCAACTCAAAGTATACCCTGGTTCACACAGGCCTTTTCTAAGTAACCCATTTTTCAGGAAAGCAATAGCCACTTCATTGTTTGTTTCTTCTTGGAGCGGTCCACGATCAGCAAATCTTGATCAAAAATTCCAACACCAAAAGAGTTTGCGCTAGCAGGACAAAAGTCGATGGTAATAATTTCTTAGAGGAAAATGTTTATTAAATTGCATAAAATTTGAAGAACTACTAAAATAGTAACTTTATTTGCTATTTATGTCGAAAACACTCAATAAGAGAACATTATGTTATTACCAGAGCATTACACAGTTTCACGAAAAGACAGCCCTTTGATGAGCTACTGCAAGAGAGAGTACAAAAATGACTGGGAAACTGTTTACCATGGATTACAAAACCCCTCTAAAAATGGATTAATAGAATTAATAATCAATAAAATTAATATTTTATTTGAAAAAAAACCTTCGGGAGTCACTCAGGAAGCAAGTCAGCCAAACTCATATTATACGAGTTTTTTACCCTCTGATGAATCAGATCAATTGAGTAAAAAACATCCTGAAAGTGATAAGGTTGCAGCTTAAGAAATCTATTTAGGGTTTTGACTGAACGGGATTTCTTGATCCCGTTCTTATTAGATAAATGTTAAGTAAACAACAAATATGTGTTCAGTAATAATTCTCTTGCAGAATCTCATATTTTATGACGGACCTCTTGCAGAATTATTTGTCTTTGCTAAATCTTCCTGATTATCAGCGCGCTCTTTCCGAATAACGCCAAGGATCTCGCAGTATCTCAATCTTTTCTACATATGAATCATAATACTTGGACTCATTGGATATGATTTTGATTTTTTTGAACTCTACATGTAGCTAATTCATCCAGCCCTCTCAAATCGTTCCGTATACGCTACTCCAATTCCTTACATAAGCCTCACATATTAATTCCTGCAACGGGGGGTCACGTATTTTACTTTTATTCCTGAGGTTGCATAAACTGAATGGAAATTTGTTAGCACTGTTAAGAGTGAAACATACAAATTGAAATTAGTGTAGGAGAAGTATTGGCAAACAAAACCGGTAGTCACTCATTGAGCAGACTTCAAGAATCGAGCATAGCATCTAGTCATTGGAGAACCGGGTGAGTGTCCTAATTCGCAGGTTCAGATTCTGCCCCGCTATTACGCATTAAAACTTAATTTCAATAGCTTACATCCTTAATTATCTTTCCTGAAACCACTTACTTACTTCAACTGACAGCAACTGCCAGTAGCCCCTCTTTTCATTCCTCAATTGACAGTCAAACCACAGTAGCTCCTGGCAATACAGTTAAACATTAAACTGTTTTTCAGGAAGTAGGAATCTCAGTATCTACTTATCCATTGGCCAGTTCTTTTCTATTTAGATGTTGAACATAGGTTCTGAGAAACAACGAAATCGCAAAACCCAAAAAGTGAAAGAAAAGTGAATCTGAATTCAACAGTCATGCTCTGAATGGAATGATATCCAAAATGCGGCTAGACTCCATCTGGAATCAAATTCGAGCAACTTTTTATTGTGAAGTAGGTAGTACCTCCAGTAATATTTCTAGAACTTCCAGTGAGACAAAGATCACGCTAATACAAATTGTTCAGAGTATAATATTTCAGTTAGTATTATCGTTTTTCAGTAACTGCACAGCGCTTTTTCAGGATTGGTTGATGGATGCAACGTGTTTGTACCTCTAATTGTATCAGCCAATCAGAGAAACACGTTGGACGGTGGGGGAGGTAGATTTTGGAATGTATTGTAAGCAGTTGGTGGGCTATACCCTTATTGAAAATCAAGAACGAAAGCATAAGGAGAGCGAGTGACTAGGGCAGAAGCATTTGACAAGGCATGGCGTGTTGGAGCCAAAGAAAAGGATTTTTCATTTGTTGATGAAATATACCATGCCGATTATTCTTCAAGTGATGTTTTTACAGAGGTCAAAGTCAATCTTGATGAAGACAAGTCGGTATATATTGCTCTTGCTGAGTCACTGATAGTCACACCTCCAAAAACTGTTTTAGAAAATGGCGATTCACTGCAATTACAGTATTTCAATAAATATAGAGACGCAGATATTTTTAACTCAGTTACTACGTTACTCAGTTACGAGGATGGAAAAATCATCAGTCAACATACTACTTTAGAAGAATTGGATTATGACCCCAGCGAAGGACAGGACTGGATCTGGGAAGACTACATGTGATTAGGCTTGGGGAGACCACACCATCCTTTTTTGAATTGTTGATGCCTCCAGTGGTGTATTGAAGAATTTGAGTTTATCACATGAAGCGCACCTAGAGCTGTTAAGAGATTCTGATAGAACGCACCAACACATTTTGCAACGTTTAGCTACTTCTTTTGATTTCATTTTCTCTCCCTAGGTTGAGGGGATGATCTGGTTATTGGTGTTGCGCAGTGCTGGTGACAAAGGGCTCTTCTACACATAAATCCCGACTAATTCCCTTTCAAATCCACCTGCTTCCTCATCTGCTTTCCATTCAATTTTTTGAAAAGTAAGTTTATCTGCTCCTTCTTTATCAAGCTTTTCTGCAAGCTCTCCATCTTCCAAAGCAGCACTTGCTAAAAGTTCTTTCAGATCGATATTGATATAGCTGTCCATAAATCCTCCATAGTTGTTAAGTAATTGAAACATGATGATTAGACTATAATCCAAGGGCTGCTACTTGGGGAGGAGGACTGGGGGAGAAATTTTTTTTCATTAGTCAGGCTGGAGACTCTCTAACCTCTTTCAAGATGTCAGTGTGCTTGCTCTGGCTTTGCAGGATTTCGCAAGAAATACTGTTGGAAGATTTCATTAGGAAACTCGTCTACATTCCAAATTGGCAACGGCATCAGATAACCCATTAATAGTTTTTGTAGGAGAAATACATGGTCAAGCATACAGGAGGGTGTCATTGCGGGAAGATCAGCTTTTCAACTGAGTTTGATCCTTTAGTAGTATTTCAATGCAATTGTAAGAGATGTCGAAGATTGTTTGGTACTGTGGCGGTATTTGTGACATTTGGAAGTGACGACGAGGTTCAATTTAGTGGAGAAATTTCAGAGTACGCTGCCCCTGCTGAAAGTGGATCACTGGCTAGAACCTTTTTTTGTTCAGATTGTGGAACCAAAATCTACGGTAAAGCGGACTCCTATGAGGGACTTGGGATCATTCTTGGAGCCTTTGATGATCCACTACAATTCGAGCCAAAATTAGAAAACTATATTGAACACAAATTACCATGGCTCAGAGACAACGGCTGCATCAGGGAATCCGTCGAAGGGCTTGCAGCAATTGAAACAATCGGAATGATGATGGAAAATTTAGATCAAAGGCAGTCATAAATTTAATTTGACTCTCAGACAATTTATAGTTTTGTTGGTTGACAGCAATGATCCCAAAAACTGCACATATTTTCAGTCTAAAGAGCTAGCAATGCCGCCACAGTGCATTTTTTCCTTCCTAATAAAACATCCCACCTCCCAATATACCTAATGCGTTATTTGATTCTATCTCTGTTGCTTGTGGTCCTGTCCACATCAGTTCTAGCTGACTCTACAGGCTGCCCCAAATACGACCGCAAAAGCTACCGACACTGGATTGATGAGGACCATGACTGCCAGAACGCTCGACATGAGGTGTTGATCGAGGAATCTCTTTCGAAAGTCACTTATAAAACAGGGAGGGGTTGCAAGGTGCTTTCAGGCAGTTGGGAAGATCCTTACTCTGGCAAAACCATCACCAATTCGACTAAGTTAGACATTGATCATATGGTGCCCCTCAAGGAAGCCCATGAGTCTGGCGCTGCTAATTGGTCGAGGGAGCGTAAAAGAGCCTATGCCAATGATTTGGATGATCCAGGCGCTTTGATTGCTGTCGATCGTCGTCTAAACCGTCAGAAAGGAGCAAAGGACCCAGCAGAGTGGTTACCGAACAATGAGGCTTATCAAAAGGAGTATGCTAAGGCTTGGGTAACTGTGAAATTGAAGTGGGGATTGACGGCTGACCAGAGAGAGTTAGCGGCTTTACAAGAGTTGCTTGGAGATCAAGTTAAGTTACCGTTGGAAGCACCAGAGATGAACTGTACTTCCGCTGTGCTGACCAGCCAACCTGCATTGCCCACCTCTGGAATAACAGTGATTTGTGGGAGCAAACGATATTGCAGGCAAATGAAAACTTGTAAGGAAGCCAGAGCCTTTCTAAATCAATGTGAACTTAGTCGACTGGATAGTGACAAAGATGGGGTGCCCTGTGAGGCGTTATGTGATTGAGACCCCATCGTAGAGTCTCAGATTTTGGTTTTTGGGAAACTGCTCATGGTTGGAGAAATCTATTGAGATTTTCCTCTGCTGACTATTTAGTTGGATCCCATCCATTGATGCGTTAATACTCGCATCATAATCATGTATCGAAAAGCAAGGAGAAACCATGGCACTTTATCTGGCAAGAGCAAAGTATAGTAATGCGGCATTCAAGGGGATGGTTGACAACCCCCAAGATCGTGAGGCGGCTGCCAATAAACTATTTTCTGCACTCAATGTA
>AGAU01000168.1 GCA_000224765.2 SAR324 cluster bacterium JCVI-SC AAA005
TTTTTTTCTTACTGGCTGAACTATTTTTCTTTAAGCCTTTATTTTTCATTTTTACTTTTTTTGAATAAGATCTAAATCTCAGTTTCTCTTGAGAAAATTATTATTAATCTATCTTTTTAAATAATATTTTTTTGTGAAAAATTTGGTGAGAATACCATCGAAGTTCATTAACCCGTACGGATAGATTAGTTTAATTTGCTAGATTTTCTGGAGCTTAAGATAAGTTTTGGGAGGTGAATAAATCTTCCAAAATCACTTTAGTTGTTTTTATTTCGTATACCTCTAATCTTTTACTGATAATTCGAGTCCAAGGTTAGCACCTACCTTGGACAATTTTAATTTTATCTGAGAATCAATTTATGTTTGCTCCTTAGTTCCAACGCTGTGCTGCATTTTGATTCTACACTCTTCGTCAAACATTTCTAAATCTTCTCCGTTTAGA
>AGAU01000167.1 GCA_000224765.2 SAR324 cluster bacterium JCVI-SC AAA005
GAATAGATCTCGCAGTTACACTTTTACCACAACCACTTTCACCAACAATTGCAACGACAGAATTTTTCTCAACATTAAAAGAGACACCATCGACAGCTTTAATAAGCCCTTCATCAGTATCAAAGTATACTTTTAAATCTTTAACTTGAAGTATAAGGTTTCTCATAAAATCAACTTTTCGGATTAAAAGCATCCCTCAAACCATCGCCTAAAAAATTTATCGATAAAACTGCAAGAGTAATAACAATTCCAGGTGGTATCCATATCCAAGGATAATTTTCAAGTACTCTCAAATCCTTTGCCCCATTAAGAAGATTACCCCATGAGGGCACTTGTAAAGGTACACCCATGCCAAGAAAACTTAAACCAGCTTCTGCCAGAATCATCCCGGCAAGAGTGAGTGTCATCCATACTGTAATCGGAGCAATTGCATTTGGGAGAATATGTTGAAACATAATAGAAAATTTCCGCACACCAAATGCCTCTAATGCCTCAACAAACTCTTGTTCCTTCAAGGACATAAACAGACTTCTGATCAACCTGTAAAGACCGACCCATTCAAGAAAACCGAAAATCAAAATTAGATTTAACAAACTTTGACCAACGATTGTTACAATCATCAATATTAATACGATAGATGGAAAACAAATAATTAATTCAGACAATTTCAGTAAAAATATATCAATTCTGCCACCCAGATAACCAGAAAGACCCCCAAAAAGAATACCAATAATTGTAGCAATACCAATTCCACCTAAACCAACGCCTAGCGAAACTCTAGTACCGTGAACAAGTCTACTAAAATAATCTCTACCAATTCTATCAATTCCCAAGAAAAATTCTGAAGAAGGAGCTTTATAAGAATGTCTCAAATTCATTTTATTCGGGTCTTTGGGGGCAATTAGATCAGCAAAAACTGCAACCAAAATGAAAAAAACGAGCGTAATGGCGCCAAATTGAGCGAGTTTGTGTTTTTTAAAAACTCTGAACTGCCGACTCTGAAAAATTGTTATATTCATTTTATTGCAGTTTTATACGAGGATCAAAAATCGCTATCAGCACATCAACAAGGAGACTAGCAATTAAAACAATCACTGATACTATTAAAGAAATCATCATTACCATGTTATAGTCTCTACCTTCCACTGCATAGATGAAAGTGCTACCCATTCCTGGCCATACAAAAACCGTCTCAATTATGATCGAGCCCCCTATTAGCCCGGGTAGCCTGAAGGCCAAAAGTACAATGATAGGCGTAACAGCAGTTCTAAAACCATGTAAAAAATTAATTCTCCAAGGAGCAAGACCTTTGCTTTGAGCAGTAACAATATAATCCTTACCCAAAACATCAATCATGGTAGACCTTGAATATCTCATGACAGCGGCTATTTCCAAAAGTGCTAAAACAAGAGCTGGTTGAATCAGATTCAAAATGCGTACGTCCCCCATTTCATCAGGGGATAGGCGCCCTCCAAAAGGAAGTAATTGTAAATCGACGCTAAAAATTTTGAGGCTAATGATACCAAAAAAGAAGGATGGGATAGACAAGCCAATCATGCCAAAAAGTGTAAGAATATGATCTGTTGATGAATATTTA
>AGAU01000166.1 GCA_000224765.2 SAR324 cluster bacterium JCVI-SC AAA005
GGGTTTTTTGTCAGACTGTTTGATTAGTCCAATAGATGGACTGAGAACAAAGGAACTCAAACCAGATTATGTATCACTCAACAGACTGTCTAGAAAATACAACGATGGTTGGGCTGTAATCATTTCTGGCAGAATGGGTAAAAAACTAAGAAATTTGTTGGCAGATTCAAAAGTAATGGTCAATGTCGAGATTGAAGCAAAGACTTTTAATGGAATTGGTAAAAGTCTGATATGTGAGATAACTGGAAAAACTGAACCTTGAAAACGAAATTTTACTTGTAAGTCATTTGACCAATCCACACCAAATGCCAACTGTGCTTCTGGACCTGCACTTATGGTCGAATTGGCTAAGGTTTTTT
>AGAU01000165.1 GCA_000224765.2 SAR324 cluster bacterium JCVI-SC AAA005
CACCTGGCCAAGGAGCACCTCAAGAGTGCAATCAGCGAGGCGATGGAACGCTGAGATATCTCCCTTAGCTCCTTCTGAAATTATGCTCCCCCCTCTAAAACCCCCGGGGGGAGCAAACGCGCCTCCCCCTTTTTAGATTGGGACTCCAACTCTTGATTTTAGGCCCAAGGCACAGACAAGTCTTTACAGAAAAGACCAGAAGGTGAATCTGCATAAAGTATCTTCAAAAGCTATCGCAGCAAATTCATCAATTTTCCCGAATGATTTGCCCTGACCAGAAGATCCTCTGAATTCCCAAATTGGAATTGGGTAAGTTTTCACAAACACAGAGGGTGCTTTGAATAAGGTAAAAAGATGGCTGCCAATAGACCTGCGAACCAAAAGCTGATGAGTTATTTCAAACCGTATTCAACTTTGTAAGATAGAGAAAAAATAATTATTTTCTTGCACTCTACCCATCCTAACTTGTAGATAGATGGCATACTTATTTCAGATTTATCATCATTGACCATTGTTCAATGGAATTGGGCAACGCAGACAAACCAAACATAGCAGTTTTCTATTGGGAATGGACTCCCCCACTCCGTTGAGCTTTTTGCTCACAAAAAACCCCGGCTCCAAGGTGTTTTCATACATCCTGCCGCAGCCAAGTCGATCTATAGGGTTTCCTCGACTCTAAACTCCTGAGCCCGACGAACCACTTTATCCAAGGGAGAATTGCGCTTCCTGACGAGGTGGAGGATTCGGTCTAAGGGTTCCTCAAAGTAACACGCCTGAGCCCCCGTCATATTTTTTAGCTGACTTAGAATATTCTGGATAGCTCTGCCTAAGCCACATGTTCTTCAAGCGGCTGCAAGACTATCTGCTCAATCATTTGTGAGTGAGCTGCTGAAGTTCAGCCAGAGGATCTGAGACAGATTCTTAAAGAATTCTAAGCTAGCAAAGAATTAAGCCTGAGAGACTGGCAAACAAAGAGTCAGGTACTCAGCAGACAGAGAATCTGGTTTCGAAATATCTGGTCATTGCTGGAGATTTTTTAGAGTTCTCAGTAAGCAAAGGTAACAAGCATTCCAGGAAGATTTTTATTCAAAGCGATTTTGGTTGAGTGAAACGAAAAAAGCCCCAGCATCCGCAGAGTTTGGCGACACGACGGAGTGCTGGGGCCCAACACAACAAGACAACCCCAGCAGGGCCGGTTGTTGGTGGCAGTTATATATACGCTTCCTGCAGGTTGCGCCATCAATTTCTGCAAGCAGACTGACCAGTCACCAGGGTTGTCTCCTGAAGTTTAGGAGGCTGCTGGATGAAATGTCTATTTCGTCTCTTTTTTGTCCTGATCATTTTGGGACTGCTGCAAACAGGCTGTGACATACGTGAAGCGACCATTGTCTATGACGTGGAATTCCCCCGAGCCGATAGCGATGAAGCCAGTGGTGGCTCTGGAGGTGGCTCTGGAGGTGGAAGTCCTGGCGGCCCAACCACGGTCACCAACCCCAACGGCTCTGGCGCCGGCTACACCGTCTCCAAAACCATTGCCAATGTCTACGAAGACGGTTCGCTCTCGGATAATTTCACAATTGTACTGACCGCCGCTCCCAGCGCCAATGTGGTGATGGGTCTTGCCAACCCGGACACCACCGAAGTCAGCTTATCCCCAAGCTCCCTCACTTTTAGCACCGTCAACTGGTCCACCGCCCAGACAATCCTACTCACAGGTGTCGAAGATGGCATTGCCGACGGCAACCAGGCAACCACCCTAACCGTCTACGTCAACTCCTCCACTGATGGCAATTACTCCTCTGGGGTGGATAACTCTTCGGTGACGGTCAATTCTGTGGATTCTTCCAGTGTTGCAGCAATTAGCATTACCACCACCGGAGGGAACAACTCGGTCACGGAAAGTAGTGGAAATACCGATAACTTCACGATAGCACTAGCCACTCGTCCTGCTCAGAATGTTACAGTCTCTTTGACTTCTGCTGATACCGGAGAAGTCACCGTTTCCCCATCCTCGGTAGTTTTCTCCTCTGTCAATTACAGCTCTGCCC
>AGAU01000164.1 GCA_000224765.2 SAR324 cluster bacterium JCVI-SC AAA005
CCCCCCCTCAAGTTTCTCAGAAAGGTTGAAAATAGCATTGGCGGTCAACGGATAGAGCCCAATCGGTAGTGGAACTTCTGTCTGGAATCCATCTGCCTCCACTAGTATCCCGCTTACGGCTGGATCTCCTGCAGGGCCTAAAGGGATTCTTCTCAGATCCACAAACAGACCTACACCGGCCCTACGTAAAGATCCCACTGCAGCGTCCACCGACACTTGATGCGCCTCAGCAACTTCCCTGAGGTCTATGTAGGGATCATCAGGAGTTGCATCCTGAGGTGGTGGAGTAAAATCATGACTACTTTTTAAGCTGAAGAGGTAGCGCTTCCAATCACCACTGAAACTTTGCTGAATCAGTTTCTCATACATGAAGTCACTGCCCGTTGTTGGGATCAGCAAGCATTCGAGTAAATCTACCTCTTCAGCAGGAAAATTTACCTGCACTGGTTTGGACTTTTCAACATCCTCTGGTTCATAGAGCACGATATAGATAGGATTGGCAGCCGAGACCAGTCGTTGATGGACGAAAGTCGTGTCCAGAACAAAAATTCCAGCACTGAGAGCCTGCCCCCAAGCACTTGGGCGTGTAGCTGACTTGAGTTGGATGAGAAAGGGCAGCTCTTCATTACGGGCAAAACGAGCCAGATCTTCCAAAGATTGGTTCCATTCTTTGGCAAGGACACTCAGGTTTTTCAGCGTATTATTAGGGGAGAATTTCCATCTCATAGGATGTTTCAATGGAAGGCTGGTACGAAGTGATTAATTTGAGGTTATCATTTAGAAGCTAGCGAAGTCCTCAGTCTTGTCAATAGCTCAAAGCGTCCAGAGTGCGTAAGGCTTTGATGACAGGAAAGGATCAGTGGATATGTTTTGGGTAGGGAGTGACAGCAGGGGTCACTTTAATGAAGATTAGTCCGCTTGAAAGCCTCTGAGTCTGCTTGTGCTTCGTCCAGGCGGTTTGCCCACCATTGGAGCAGTCTTCTTCTCTCATCCAGATACTGGGCTCGATTGTAACTAGCACGTACCTCGTTGGTCTCAACGTGTGCAAGCACCCACTCGATGGCATCACGACCCCACTTTCCGCTCTCATTCGCATAGGTACTAAAAGTGGAACGGAAACCGTGAGGGTGCACCTGATCATGTCCGTAGCCCACTAAAGCTAGTTGCCTTTTCAGAGTCCCATCACTTAGTCCCTTGTTCTTAGAACCCGGAAAAAGCATGACCCTACTACAGTTGTAGTCACAAATGGTTTCAATGAGTTGGACGGTCTGAGAACTCAAAGGGACAATATGGTCCCGGCGTTTCTTCATTAGTTTAGCTGGAATCACCAAAGTTGGTTGATCACAGTCTAAATGGAAATGCTCCCAACGAGCAGTGCAGACATTTCCCGGACGAACCACTGTCAGAATCAACAATTGTAGGGCAAGCCGAGCATAGGAGAGCCGATTAGATTCTGGATCTCTCAATTGCTTGAGCAACTCACCCATCTGACTAAATTCCAATGCACGGTAATGTTCACTCCGGTGAATCCGCATAGCCGGAACATGCCGAATTGCTTCAGCAGGGTTAGTCTCACAGAGTTCAAGGGCTCGGGCATAGTTGAAAATTTGTTGTAAGATTTCCCGACATCGTTTGGCTTGGTAAGTTGATCCTCTCTCTGAGATGGGTTTGAGGACCTTGAGAACGTCATTCACCCGTAACTCACTAATCTGCCGTCTGCCAATCACTGGAAAGACATGATTTTGCAACAGCAGATTTCTTCGACGATAAGTATCTTTCGTGATCGATGGCTCTTTATTGCTCGCCCACTCACTGGCCACCGACTCGAATGTAAAGCGAATTTTTTTGCTTCTTCAGCAATTTGTTTTTGCTCAATCTCTGTCTGCTCCGTCAGGGCTCTTTTTTTCTGGGTACTGGTGATTGTTGCTTGTCTGGGGTCTCCCCCATCCTGTACAATGGTTCAAGCTGTCTGATGCATCTCTCGAGCATCAGACAGCTTAACAGTGGGGCAACCACCTAGGTTGAGCTTGAGTTGCTTGCCGTTGAGCCGGAAGGCGTAGAACCAGAACTTTCCATCACGACGGACCTCTAGGTTTAAACCATAACCATCAGAGAGCTTGATTGGCTTAGTACTCCCATTTTCATCCCTGAGAGGTTTTGCTGATTTGCAATGGATGTCGGTGAGTTTTCTTTTAGTGGGATCAAGTTGCCGTGCCATAACTGGACTCCATCACTGCTGTGCGAATCTGAGCCACAGAATGTTGGTCAGTAGAAAAGAAAGGAATTACTAGTCAACACTTTCCACCTAGCCAACAAATATTTTGGCTGTGGGCGGATTTTTCTGGAAATTGATGGAGGTCAGAATAGAACCAAAAAGCTAGAAAATCCAGTATTTATCAGGAATTTGAGGAAAGATTTGGATGAGATCGGACTGGGAGGGAAATCAAAGATGGTGCGAGTGAAGGGACTCGAACCTTTAAATCCAAAATTATCAAAAATTAATCTCATAATCAACTGATTTTATTAAACTAATATAATCCCCCTCAAATCCAATTCTGGAATAGAAAATTGATTAGTAATGACTAAAGTAATGACTAAACATCATTACCTTCCATCCCAGACTCCTGCTGGGATTAAGACTTTTATACCCTATCAAATTCTTCATTGCTTGACTACCTCTCTAACAAGAATTCCGTAGTCAGGTAGTCATCAGAAACTAAGTTTCCCCATCTACTCTGCATTACTTTCTTGAGCACTAGAGGATTTCTATAACCTCAGTCCTTCGTACCTCCATACTCCTCTTTCTCCTTTTTCTAAAAGTATCTTTGTGTTATCAATGCGACTGATTCAGATACACAACTCTTGAAATGGTGGTCTCATGCATCGTCATTTGACTCTTCTCTTACTTTTTCTCCTGTTCCTAGTCC
>AGAU01000163.1 GCA_000224765.2 SAR324 cluster bacterium JCVI-SC AAA005
AGTGTTCACTGCCAAAGTCTTTATGGCGCAAGCTAATGATCTGTGGGGCATTGGCGTCTGTATTTATCTCTTCCGGTCGAATCATATCTAAGTTGAGGCCGGCCTCCTTAACAGCAGCAGTCAAAGCGTTCATATTGTTCTCAACAGTCTCACCCTTGATTGTCTTGAAATTAACTGTCTTCGACCCTTCTGTAATTGTGATCTGCTCCCCACGGTCAATAATCTCGTTGGTTAGAGCCAAGGTACCAGTCGCTTGTGCTCGACGAGCTACTTGGGTGATGTGAATAGCATAACCCCTGGGCCCTGAGGCTTCAGTATCTTGGGTAGCACCGACAAACTCCAAATTAGCTCCAGAAACCACACCGTTTGCACCCTTACTTCCATCCAACAAAGTATTTTTCCCAAACTGGGTGTTTTTGGCGATCCGGTTAACTGTGGCCAGGATGTTGTCAATCTCCTGCTGGTCAGCTCTCAGCATGAACTCATCGTTGACTGCTTCGTTAGCTGCATGCACAGCAAGCTGGCGAGCATTGATCAGTGCCGCATTCATTTCGTTAAGTGCGCCTTCTGCTGTCTGCACGAGTGAAATTCCTGATTCGGAGTTATCGATTGCCTGTTTCAAACCAGCTGTCTGAGCGCGTAGTCTCTCGCTGATTACGAGCGCAGCCGGACCATCAGCACCGCGGTTGATCTTCAAACCAGATGATAACCGCTCCATAGTGCGGGCTTGATCCATGTTGTTCAGAATCAAGTTGCGGTGACTATTGATCGCTGGAATGTTTGTGTTAACTCGTAAAGTCATTGTTCCTCCATGAACACTTTTGATGTTGAGAATCTAGATAGATTCTTTGATCTAGGGCCGACACTTCCTGTGTCAGCCCTTCAATAGCAAATTAGGAAACCCCTAAAGCAGCCCCCATACCTAGTTAAGTAATTGTAAAATCGCCTGTGACCTTGCATTTGCTTGGGCCAGCATCGCAGTCGCTGAATCAGTCATGATCTGATTGCGAGTAAACGCAGTCATCTCTGCAGCCATGTCGGCATCTCGAATCACTGACTCTGAATTCATCACGTTCTCATGTGCAATCCGCAGATAGTTCAGATTGCTCTCCAGGTTGTTCTTTTGGAAGGCACCAATTTCACCACGGGTAGAAGACACTTCTTCCAGTGCTCGATCCAAAACTCGCATTGCATCCTGAGCCTTCAATGCATCTGTCACATCAATTTCTGCTAAAGAAGAAAAACCACTGTTGTTGTCAACACCAGTTCCCAAACTGTTTGTTCTCATATTGCGCAATGCCAACGAAGTCGTCTGCTCAGCATTTGAGCCAATCTGGAAAACCAATGAGTTCTGCGACAGTGAAATCGTTCCTGCCTTGACTGGCACCAAGTTACCCATGAGTGCCTGTGAAACTTGGTCATCTTGTGTTCCTGGCTGTGGCAAATCAGCAGGGTTCGGCTGGAATGGAAGCGCTTCGCCAGTATAGCGAATAGCTAAACCCTCGGTATTCGTATTGCCTGTATTTCCACTCAATACCTGACCTTTACCTGTTGCTTCCTCTCCATTGATTTCACCCTGTACGTCTAGTCCATTGTCAATGGTATCGTATACATCTGATTGTGTTGAGACCAAGCCAGCTGTTCTACTTGAGACTTTGAAAGAATGCTCACTACCGAATTGCTGATGTCGTAGACTAATAATCTGAGGAGCATTTGCATCGGTGGTTCGTTCCTCAGGACGGATCAGGTCAACATTTAGCCCAGCTTCCTTAATTGCAGCACTCAATGCGTTGAGGTTATTCTCAACTGTCTCACCCTTGATTGTCTTGAAATTTACTGTCTTGGAACCTTCCGTGATCGTAATCTGCTCCCCTTGGTCAATGATCGTATTGTCCAAAGCCATAGTACCAGTGACCTGTGCTCGTCTTGCTGCCTGAGTGATGTGGATTTCATAACCGTTTGGGCCAGAACTTTTTGTGCCTTGAGTAGCACCGACGAACTCTAGATTTGCTCCAGAAACAACACCTGTCGCACCCTTACTGCCATCCAACAGGTTTTTCTTGCCAAATTGAGTGTTTTGGGCAATTCGGTTGACTGTGGCCAAGATATTATCAATTTCTTGCTGGTCAGCTCTCAGCATAAACTCATCGTTGACCGCCTCGTTGGCCGCATGAACAGCCAGTTGACGAGCGTTAATCAGTGCTGAGCTGACCTCATCCAGTGCGGCTTCAGCAGTTTGTACCAATGAAACTCCAGCTTCAGAGTTATCGATTGCCTGTTTCAGCCCAGCAGTCTGAGCTCGCAGTCGCTCACTAATCACCAAGGAAGCTGGACCATCAGCGCCACGATTAATTTTTAATCCAGAAGACAATCGCTCCATGGTCTTAGCTTGCTCAGTGTTGTTGATGATCAAGTTTCGATGGCTGTTGATTGCCGGCATGTTGGTATTGACTCGTAGTGACACAGTTCCTCCTTGAATCTGATTGGGTAGGTGTATTTATCGTATTGGCGTTAATCGACCAAGGTATGACACCTCCCTGTGTCACCCTCCCTACGCTGCAAGTCAGCGTAGAAAATGGATATTCAACATCGACGCTTCGTGCGTACTTTCCGAAGACCTGAAAGGTCGTCCGAAAGTATTCACTCAAATATTCTTGATAATCTAAGTTAGGAATTAAGGTGCCTTGCTGACCAAGGCCTCCCCATCCTTCTTCATTACTGTAGTAACTGTAGCACTGACTGTGGACGTTGGTTCGCCTGGGCCAGCATAGCCGTCGTGGTTTCCATCATGATCTGGTTGCGAGTGAACTGGGCCATCTCATCTGCAATGTCTGCATCACGAATCACTGACTCACTCTTACTCAGGTTCTCATAGGCATAGCGCAAGTAACTCAGGTTGCTTTCTAAATTGTTCTTTTGAAAGGCTCCCAGTCGGGCACGCGTTGCATTAACTTCCTCCAGTGCACGATCCAATACACGCATTGTATCTTGGGCTTTTTCTGCACTTGTTACATCAATATCCTGAAGTGATTCGAATTCAGAATTATTCCTTACCCCCCGTCCCAACGCCTTGGCCCACATACTCTGAATGGCAAGTATTGTTGTTTGACCAGCATTCCCCCCAATTTGGAAGTTCAACACCGTCTGAGAGAAAGTCACGCTACCAGTCTGTTTGCCTGATTGGTTCTGCAAGTCACGCTGAAAATTCATTTCCTTGGTTATACCCAATGGCATGAGCTTGAGGTCATCCTTGCTAAAGCCAACATCTTCACCGGTGTAGCGAATCTGAAGCCCTTCAACCTTCTGAGCTCCTGGTCCACCTGTTAAAATTTGACCTTTCCCAACTGCTTCCTCTCCATTGATTTCTCCTTGAACATCTAGACCGTTTTGAACTGTGTCATAAACATCTCCTTCTCTTGAGAGAAGACCCGTCGTCGTGCTAGAGACACGGAAAGAGTGCTCACTACCAAAATCCTTATGTTGGAATTCAAGAATTTGTGGTGCATTTGCATCTGTCTGAATTTGTGGAGTCCGATTCATCCTAATCCGTAGACCTGCCTCCGCAATCGCCTTCTCTAATGCATTCAAGTTAGTTTCAACTGTCTCTCCCTTAATAGTCTGAAAAGTAACTGTCTTACTTCCTTCACTTAGTGTGATTTGTTCGCCTCGATCAATGATTGAATTATCAAGTGCTAATGAGCCTCGGATAATTGCCTGAGTTGCTGCCTGACGAATCATTACTTCATAACCACGCCGACCAGAGCCTTTTGTTCTTTCATTTGCTCCCACATATTCCAAATTCTCTCCAGTCGTCACACCGTTACCACCCTTGCTCCCATCTAGTAGAGTCTTAGTCCCATATTGGGTATTTGACGCAATTCGATTGACTGTGCTGAGAATGTTTTCAATCTCGTGCTGATCTGCTTGAAGCATATACTCATCATTCACCGCTTCGTTGGCGGCATGAACGGCTAACTGCCTAGCGTTGATCAAGACAGCACTTACTTCGTTCAATGCCCCTTCCGCTGTTTGCACCAGAGAGATGCCTGCCTCAGAATTATCGATTGCCTGGCGAACACCACTAATTTGTGCTCTCAAACGTTCGCTGACCACTAGGGCCGCAGGGCTGTCTGCACCACGATTGATTTTCTGACCGGAGGAAAGGCGCTCCAGATTTCTTGATGAAACATCATTGTTTTTTGTTAACATTCTGTGCGCGTTAATCGCAGAAATATTTGTATTGATGCGTATTGACATGATGACCCCTAATTCTGGGCAGTAATGAACATTGACGAAATCGTCAGAACAGATTGAATCCCAAATTTTGCAAACTACTTTTTACTGTAAAAGCCTCATCAGGACACTCGGTGCCTGATTCGCCTGAGCCAACATCGCTACGTTGGCTTCCATCATAATTTGGTTACGGGTGTAGAGCGTCATTTCCTCAGCAACATCTGTATCACGGATGACCGACTCTGCCTTTGTTACATTTTCATGTGCGCTACGCAGATAGTTCAAATTGCTCTGAAGGTTATTTTTGTGAAACGCCCCCATTCGGCCCCGTGTTCCAGAAACTTCCTGAATTGCCTTGTCAATTAGGCGAATCGCATCCTGAGCTCCCTGTGTAGTTCGCACATCCAGATCTGCTAAAGATTTGAATCCTGAGAGATTCTCAACTGCTCGAGCCAATCCTTTCGAGGTGATTTCTCGAATGCCGTGGGTGACAGTTTGGCTCGAATTAGCACCCACCTGGAAGAGCATAGAGTTCTGAGTAACGGTTACAGAGCCAACAAACTCCCCGCTCTCACTTCCTTTTGAGCCTGTGTAGATAACTTCTAGACCATCCGCCTGTGTGAAAGCTCCTCCTTTGAGAACTTGTCCCTTGCCAAAGGCAACCTCACCTTGAATCTTTCCAGCTATATCACGACCATTTTTAATGTCTTGGGGCACATCTGATTCGGCAGCAACTAAGCCAGCAGTCGTACTGGTTACTGAAAAAACTGGATCACTCCCATAATCCTCATGACGTAAGGTAATGAACTGCGGCTCATTGGAATCCGTGATATTTGCTGCAGCTGTCCGGATATCTTCTGCATTCAAACCAACTTCACGTAAAGCTGTAGCCACATCTTCTTGATGAAGTACTTCTTCCAGAGCATCAGCATTGTTGTGCACTCCAACGATCCGATGGCGAATGCTTGATCGTAGATCACTATCCTCTAGCAAGGACTCCAGCTTCTGCTGATTAGGCAGCACCAATTCAACAGCGATGTTTGAATCAGCCATTGTTTTCTTCAGCGCATTCAGATTTGCCTCTACTGTTTCCCCACGCAGGGTATTGAAAGTAATTGTCTTTCCATCTTCTTCAATGGTGATCTGCTCACCACGGTCGATAATTTCGTTTGTAAGTGCGATGGTTCCGGTCAACTTTGAACGTGTGGCTGCTTCTACAACTTCAATTTTATAGCCCCCAAGACCAGAACCTTTTGTCTGCTCGTTTGCACTAACAAATTCTAGGTTAGCACCACTGGTCACTCCGTTAGCCCCTCGACTGCCGTCAAGCAAGTGTTTCTTACCATATTGAGCATCACGAGAGATCCGGTCGATCATTCCCAAAATATTGTTAATTTCCTCTTGATCCGCATGGAGCATCTCATCATCATTCACAGCCTCGTTAGCAGCATGGACTGCTAACTGACGCATTGTCACTAAGGACGCACTTACTTCGTTTAGTGCACCTTCTGCTGTTTGAACCATTGCAATACCAATCTCAGAGTTATCAATGGCTTGCCGCAGACCGCCGATCTGGGCACGCAGCTTCTCTGAAACAACCAATGAAGCTGGACCATCAGCTGCTTGATTAATCTTCATGCCTGAGGAAAGTCGCTGTAATGTCTTGTTTGTCACATCATTATTGTTCACCAAATTGCGATGTGCATTCAGTGCAGCAATGTTATGTTTAATTCGCATCATGGTGGCACTCCAGCGAAAGATTATTTAAATTTTCGATATAATTGAAATAACTAAGATTTATAAAATTTTCTGCATCGACCTTTCAATGGGCCTCTTTTCTTGAATTTTTCCCGACTGGAGCATCTCCAACTCCACATCAAGAAAATTCGTATTTCCGTATGCGGCTAGTTCACCGCAGTCATTTTAGTCCAGCAAAGACTGCAAAGAAGTCGTTGAGTGACTGGCCTGTGCCTGCAATCCACTCATTTGGTCCTCCTGCATCAGTTTTGAAGTAGCAATCGCAGCGGCATGAGCCTGGTGCTCGTTGTTCAATTGCTCAGCTTCTGGAACCAACTTGGTATGTTTTTCACGCAACTGCACCAGTTGTCCTTGAAGTCGGTATGTCCGAAAGCTCCCAACATCTTCCAACTGACCGTAGATTTCTTGCTTGGCTTGTTCAATCAAGAGCAGTGCATCCTTACCACCCTGTGCGGTAGTGATATTCAAGTCACCCAGATTTTCGAACCCTGAAGGGTTTGGCACGTGTCTCCCCAAATCTGCAATGCAAACACTCCGCATATTGAGCCGTAATGGAGCGGCATGACTGCCGAAGCGTAAAGCATTTTGAAACAGGGAAACTGAACCGTATAGTGGCACCTGTACCTGGGGAGTTCGACCGTTAATTCTTAAGCAGACTCCACTAACTCGACCAGAGCCGGTCGGCACATAAAGAAATGGGCCTTTACCCAAGGCTTCCACACCATCAATCTGACCAGCCACGTCAACGCCAGGATTAGCTTTGCGAACTGTACCTTGTTTGGAGCCAAGGATTCCCGGAGTAGAACTCGCCACTTCAAAAGTAGGTTCACTACCCCAATATTGATGTTCAACCTCCAGTAGCTGCTCTGTTCGCAGCTTCACATTAAGAGGTAATCCGACTCTCTGTAGTTCGTAATTCAATCGCTTCAAAAATTGTTGGTGATCTTCGTCCTGTTGGGCTCTGAAGCGGTGCTGTTTTTGTTTTTCACGGAACCAGAGTTGCTCCCCAGCGTGAAGTAGATCTAGGGTCAGTGGTTGTAGTCCGAGTAAAGTTGATGGGGCTGGAGCCCTGGAAACGAGTACATCATAACCAGATACTGGCGCTGTCAGTGTTTCTGCTGTAGCAGAAACAAACTCTAAGTACTCACCCTGAGCTACTCCATGTACCTCATGGCTGCCGTCGAGCAGTTTTTCAGGACCGTAGCTTGTCACTTCAGCAATGTGATCAATGTTGAGGAGCACGTTTTCCAGTTCACGTTGATCGGCGTTTCTTAAAACTAAATTGTTTTCCATTCCGGTTGAGGCGTAGCTAGCCAGTTTCTGTAACTGTTCCAGTAACCTTAGCAACTCGTGGAGTGCTACTTCTGCTGTTTGGATCAGTGAAATCCCGGCCTCTCCGTCAACGATAATCCTAGTCAACCCTGCCACCTGGGCCTGCAATCGTGGTGGGATCACCAATGAGACAGGTCCATCCTGATGTGGTACTGCGGTCTCTCCTTGCAGTCGCTTGGCGTGACGGTTTTCATTCCGCTTGCGTTGCTGCTGTTGTTGGAAGGCCCCTGGCGGAGACAGGCCTTCTTTAATATTCAGGGAATTCATGACATCCTCTGAGGGTTAGCTTCAGGATTAAGGATCAGCTTACTGAGCACTGATTAGTTGTAGGACTGATTTTGGTAATTGGTTCGCTTGTGCAGTCATTGCGGTACCAGAAGCCAATAAAATTTGATTTCGTGTAAAATCGCTCATTTCTGCAGCCATATCAGCGTCACGAATTGTGGATTCTGCACTGACCAAATTCTCATTATGAACCCTGAGGTTACGTAGATTAGTTTCCAGTGAGTTTTTCTGGAAGGAACCAATATCAGCTCTACACTGGCTGACTTGATTTATTGCTTCATCAATCATACAGATTGCATCTGAGGCTCCTTGCTGCGTAGTCACATCAATATCAGCCAGGCTTCTGAAATCGCTTTCGTTTCTAATACCTTTCGCCAATTCATTGGATCTCACGCTACACAGAGAAAATGCCTCTTCTTGTTCACAGTTTGGCCCAACCTGAAAAATCATTGAATTTTGAGTAACATGAACATATCCGTCAGTTTCTTTACCTGCCAAAGTGCTGTTGTCATCTAACACTTCACGAACCTCAACTAGCTCACCAGTCTCTGGGTTGATGTATTCTTCGATACGACTACCTAGCTCTTTGGTGTATTCGATTGCCAAGCCTTCGATGGCTGTCCCTGGAGCTCCGACAAGCCTTTGGCCTCGCCCAATCGCAATTTCTCCACCAATGAAACCAGCTACGTCGCGTCCACCCTCTGAAAACTGAGCTTCATCAGATATCTGGGTCAAAACCTCTGGCTGATTTACTGTCACACTGAAACTTGGCTCACTACCAAAATGTTTGTGACGAATTGTCAACATGCCAGCACGATTGATGTAAACCTCTACTTCAAGACCGTTCTCTGCCGCTTTGTCATTCATAGCTCTGGAAATCAACTGCTGCATTCCTTTTTCAACATCTTCTCTAGTGAACAGCTCAGGAGAACGATAGTGGTTATCAAGTAGACGATTTAAACTCTCTGAGAGTGGACCTTCAGTTGTATTGAGAGACATCATTGCTTTGCCTTCGTTGATTACGAAGGTGAGACCCTTCTCTACGTTCTCAATTGCAATTGGTTTTGTTCCAGACATCCGGGCTCGCACACCGACCTGGAGAATATCTATAGGATACCCCTCCTTTGTTGGTGCAGCCTGTGTCTTTTCAGACGCAGAAACAAAGCGAAAACCGTCTCCTACAGTGACTCCGTTTGCCGCATTACTGCCATTGAAAAGTATTTTTGAACCAAATTGAGTTGAGTTTGAGATACGGTCCAAAGTAGCTAGCAAGTTTTCAATTTCATTCTGGTCCGCTTGCATCATTTGGTTGTCATTTGCACCTTCGTTTGCAGCATGGACTGCTAGTTGGCGCATATTGATGAGCATATTACTCACCTCACTGAGAGCACCCTCTGCAGTTTGGACCATTGAGATCGAAGTTTCGGTATTACGCATAGCTTGGTTTACGCTACCAATGCGAGCACGCATATTTTCCGAAATCATTAGCTCTGCCGGTGAATCGCGAGCTGTATTGATCCTGAGACCGGACGACAAGCGCTCTAAATTTCTAGATGTGTCTTCTGCAGTGTTGGTCAAGTGCCGCAGGGCGGTCATGGATGCAATGTTGTGATTCACTCGCATAGCTAACTCCTAAAGCTCATGATTGATTCGGCTTAACCGAATATGGCAGTCAATTGCCAAATAAAATTTATATTATTCAAATTATCTAAATAGAGTTAAATTAGTTGGATTTTCCTCTGAAAAAAATTATTTTTCAGAGGAAAACACCTGCAGTCGTTTTGCTTCAGTCTGCTTTAGCCAACCGCTTCTATAAAATTGGTCGAGGCGGGCAACCAGCAATGATTTGCAGAAAGCTATGCTTCAGCCTTGATTTGCCAAGGCACATAAACTTCTGAGCCAGGCTGAGGCTATGTTCAATCGAACAATCCCCATACGCATTGAAGCGAGCCTAATGAATTCCATCGTACGGCAAACACAACATTGTGTTGTTTGCCATCAGACAGAAGTAAGCCTCAAATAGCTTTACTTGCTCTATTTAAATAATCGAAGAACCCTCAAACTACTCTGGAATGGATCGCAAGAGGTACTGCCTTCGATCAAGCACAAATAAATATTCTCCACACAGATTAAGACACTGTGCTCAGATGGCAATTTCCCAAATTGCCATCTGAGCAACCACAGTTCTCCAAAGTGTGTATAAAGAACTTTACAGTTTTTCCGACAAAGTGGAAAAATTCTGCTCAAAGCGAGACTGCAGAATATTAGAAACAGCCTCCCATTCAGCAGGCAGAGCTATCTCGTAACAGATAGCCTTGCAAACTTATAACGTGATTTTATGCCGACCAGGATGAAACTCGGTTGAGTATTTTTTAGTGGCTTGACCACTTTGATGAGATCTACTTCCACAGAAACTGATTTACTCCACAAATACAAATTAACTAGCCAAGCTGTTCGTCACTTTGTTTTTTTAAAATGCTTCAGGACAGAATTTAGTGTGTCAATGCTTTCTAGCTACAAAAGCAAAAACCACTGATACTACTTTGTTGCTGTAAGCGGATCAAAGCTGTCTGTACCGAGGCCCTTTGGCTTTTAGCACAGGAAGATCTAGCTGTTGCATTTTGTAACAAAGTAGCCGCGAGTGTCCGTGCCAGAGCCATTTGGCAAGCAGGACGCGGGGAACCAATTTAGTTCAGCATCGCAGAGACGGATAGCGTTTGCTTTGAGCCAAACAAGCTTCAAGAAGCGATGTTGGTTCCGTCAAGAAGCGGGGTCATCCCGGGTACCAGCAGGAAACTCTGCCAGCACGTTTCGGCAGCTGAGATCTTGCTCAAGCTTGCCTTGGCATGTTAGTTCAAAGAACGAAGACAGTTTTTGGTAGTTTCAACCTACCTTCCTGCTGAAGATTTCTCCTCGGGCTGATGGGAATACAGCTTTTTCGGGACATCTCAAGCAGGCGATCCATTCCAGAGTACTTTCTTAAATAACAATATCGGCAGAAGGCCGAATTTCTTTAGTTTTTTTTCATCTAAACATAGATGAGAAGAGACCTGATAGAGTTATCGGCAGAGAGGGCAGAGACTTTAGAGGTAATTGAGAGGAAATTCAGAGGAAATGTGGATAGCGGATTTGTACGAGTTCACCTGGCCACTGGAGGTACTGTTGCCATCGGGGATCTGGTAACGTAATCTGCATTTGCTTTACGGCATGCACCATCTCCCAGTAGTCAAGTTCTCTCGGCTCACGCAGTGGTCGGATGTCAGTTCGCTGTCCCTTACGGCGATTGCATCCCCGGCAACAAGTGACGATGTTCTCCCAAGAATTTTGACCTCCACGGCTCCGAGGCAGCACATGGTCACAGGTAAGTTCAATCATAGGAAAGGCCTTCCCACAATACTGACAACGATACAGATCCCGAATAAAAATATTGCGTTTGGTGAAGTTAACGCGGAGTCGGGCCCGATGGTATTCATGTAGAATCACCACGCTGGGAATCTTGATGCGTGTTGAAGGAGAGCGGCATTCGTGAGCATACCATTCCAGCACATCAATCTTGCCAAGATAGTAGGACTTGATACCCCACTTCCAGCTCACCACGCTGAGTGGGTTCCAGCGATAGGGCTGGACATCAGCGTTTAGAACCAGAACTTCTCCCATGGCATGTTCTCCGCTGTAGCTTCAGTCAGGCTGGAAAAGAACCGGCTGGGATGGATGATGATTCAGGAAGCAGGTTTTCGATGGCTTGATCCTCAACTGTGATACTAAGAACTTCTTCTAGCGTGGTCAATCCTGCGCGAATTTTCTGGATTCCATCCATTCGCAGTGTGATCAAACCGTGGCGCAACGCAGCTCGCTTGATCTCGTTGGCATCACTGCTCTTCAGGACCGCGTCCTTAATGGAATCGCCCATGATCAGCAATTCGTGAAGGCCCAATCGTCCTTTATAACCTGTTTCTCGGCAAGCTGGACAACCTCGACCTCGGTAGAATGTTACATTGACTTGGCTAGTGCCAAGACCTAGTTCACACAACTGCTCTGGATGAGGTTCATAGGGTTCTTTGCAGGAAGAACAGATCTGACGCACCAGGCGCTGTGCCAATACTCCAATGATAGTCGAAGAGACTAAGAAGGGCTCTACGCCCATATCAATCAAACGAGTAATTGTTGCAGGGGCGCTGTTGGTGTGGACAGTGCTAAAAACTAGATGTCCCGTCAGAGCAGCCTGGATTGCAATCTGAGCAGTTTCTGTGTCTCGCATCTCACCTACCATCACAACATCAGGATCCTGGCGCAACACTGAGCGAAGCGCGCGTGCGAAGGTAAGACCCAAACGTGAGTTGACCTCAATCTGACTATAACTTGGAATCTTGTATTCGACCGGATCTTCAATAGTAATTACGTTACGTGCCAGGCTATCAATTTCTCCGAGCGATGCATAGAGTGTTGTTGTCTTTCCGCTTCCAGTTGGCCCAGTCACTAGCACGATTCCACCAGACTTTTGAATCATCGAACGGAACGGTTTAAGGATATCATCACTCAATCCCAACTCATTCAGGCGCATCAGCTTGCTACTTTGATAGAGCAATCGCATCACGATTTTTTCACCATGTACTGTTGGGATCGTGGAAACCCGGATATCGATCTTCTTACCCGCAATCAGAACCATTGTTCGACCATCCTGTGGCAAACCTTTTTGAGCGATATCGAGCCGGGACATGACTTTGACGCGGTTCACGACCGTCACATGAACCTGCCGTGGCAGGGTGGTCACCTGGTGCAAAACACCGTCAATTCGGTAGCGAACGACTGTTGACTTCGGAGAGGGATCAATGTGCACATCACTCGCCTCATCTTTTGCCGCTTGCCAGAGCAAGCTATTGACCAGTCGTTTGATTGGCTCCTCATCGTTGGCTTCCAGCAGGTCTTCTGGCTCTTCCACACCCAGAATGCTCTCAAAATTCTCTTGGTCATCTAAATTATCCACAGCCTCTTCAGTAGCGGCAGAAGTACTGTCATAAACCTGATTGATCAGGTCGATGATTGCCTGATGGTGGGAGATGACTGGTTGATAACGAAGTCCCCAAGTGCGACACAGATCATCTAGTAGATCTGTACGGGCAGGGTTTTCAAGGGCTACTTGCCAAATTCCATCGGCATAGGCAAAAGGGCAAAAAACAAAATTTTTGAGATGCCGGATAGAAACTTTATCCGTGAAGCCTTCTGGTAACTGGGGAACATCAAAATCATCGCGATATTCTAGCTCGTAGTAACGTGCTAGTGCCTGTTGCAATACCGTCTCCGTTGTGAGCTTTTGCTTGATGGCAGCATTCTTCCAATCTTCCCAACGAATACTCGCAGGCATCTCTGCCTGTAGTTGCTCTAGCTTCTCAGAGACAACTCCAAAGTCAGTCGTCAGAATTTGGGCAACGTGTGTGAAAGGCATGACAAAAAAACCTTAGACAGGTACTTGGTTTTTCTTGCGAAAACAAACGCTTGACGGTCTTGTAGAACAAATGTCAGCAAGCGAAGCTTGACGCTACAAAGTCTTTTGTTAGGATTCAAAAATAATATATCTATTGAGAATCATTTGCTTTTTTTATTATTTCCAATGGATAAAACACTGCTAAATTAAAGCAGGTTCCATTAGATTTTGCCAGAGTGCTTCGGTCAATCTGCACTACAGTATCTGCATCCATCGATTTCATTTATGGCTTACGCTCAACGTCTCAGTCCTATTGTGCCGGCAAAAAATCTAAGCGAACTACTCACCGAGTGGAAACCACAGCTCCAGCAACTGGAAAATCATATTCTCTTGGGAGTTCGCAGCGATATTCCCTTGCTAACCTCTGTTGCAGAACACATTCTCAGTTCTGGAGGCAAACGACTTCGCCCAGCGCTTATATTTCTCAGTGGAGCTTTGGGTTCTGCACATTCTGAGGATTTGCTGGTTGCTGCTCAAGTTGTTGAATATCTACACACCGCCACATTGCTCCATGATGATGTGGTAGATCAAGCGGATCTGCGTCGTCAACAGGCAGCTGCCCGTACTATTTGGGGAAATGAAGCAAGTGTTTTAACAGGCGACTATCTACTCTCCATGGCTTTCCATCAACTAACCAGTCTGGGGAATTTAGAACTACTCAAGCTGATGTCAGACACCACCACTAGGATGGCTCGCGGTGAACTTTTACAGTTAACACGTTCATTCAACAATGCCAATGAACATGAATACTTAGAAATCATCACCCACAAAACAGCTTGCCTCTTTGCAGCCGCTACACGGATGGGAGGAGTCTTGGCCGGACTGCCAGTCAATCAGACCAAGGCTCTCTATGATTATGGAATGCAAATCGGACTTGCCTTCCAAATCGTTGATGACGTTCTGGACTACAGCGACAGTAATCAAACTGGTAAACCAGTTGGAACAGACCTGCAAGAACGCAAAATCACTTTACCTCTCAGCCATCTGCTTGACAAAGCTTCACCACGTGATCACCAGCGAATCAAGCAAATCCTCACAGCAAACACTATTTCAATGGATGATGTGGGTCATGTCATGCGTTTGATGGAGCGCTATCAATCATTGCACTATGCGCTTGAGAGTGGACGCCAATTTGTAGCCCAAGCTCAGAAAAATCTTCAGTCGCTTCCCAACAATCGTATTCGCCACACATTAGAACAGATCGCGGGCTTCATTGTGCAGCGAGATCTTTGATTAGCTTTTTCCAGATGCAACAACTGGTGGCCGGGAGTGTCGATTATAAAGTTCGCTCCAGCGGGCTACCCGCCGCGCAGCTTCATTGACCGTAGCATTGATGTCTTCGATCTGTAGTGGCTTCTCAAAGTAATCGTGGGCTCCTCCCTTCATCGCCTGAATCACATGAGAGAGATTACTATGGGCAGTCATAATATAGATCTGCATCAGCGAGTTGATCTCTTTGATCTGCTGCATCAATTCCAAACCATTCATCTCCCCCATCATGATGTCTGTAATCACAACGTGGAAAAAACTCCGCTGCAACATATTCAGTGCTTCTTCTGCGTTTCGCGCTGTAGAGACGTGGTAACCCTGTTTGGTGATCGTCTTTTGAAGAACTAATCGAATATTCTCATCATCGTCCACCACGAGGACGTTTAACTCTGATTTGTTGGAGGAGGCTTTGGCCATGGGTTCCCGTGGGCTAACAGAATTAGGATTGAAGTCGACGTAGAAATTCCACTCGGTTGGGAGCTTTCATCACGGCATTGCCAATCAGTAGTGCATCTAGTGGAACCGGGCTGAGGTGTTCAACATCCACTCTGGAATCAATGCAACTTGCACTGATCAAGCACTTACCAGCTTGCTGCTTCCACCGGCGCAACTCAGATTCTTCCCGCCACCATTGCAGGGTAGTTTCGATCTTCCCCTGCAAGTAACCACGCTGAGGTTCTGAAGGTAAGGCGGCTATGGGACGATTGTTCAATAGTAGCACATCCGGATTAATCGCCAAAGCTCTCGACAATTCCTCTTGTAGAGAGCATTCAACCACCGCAGTTATTCCAATTTCAACACAACAATTCACAACTTCATGAAGCTCTTTTTCAGAAAAATAGGATACCAGAATCAGAGCGGCAGAAGCCCCTCGCAAACGTCCTTCACGTAACTGGTATTCTCCTAAAATGAATTCCTTGTGCAATCTAGGGAGTACAGTCCGCCGTGAAACCTGCTCTAACAAGTCCAAGCTTCCACCGAAATAACTCTCATCTGTTAGTACTGACACTGCAGCAGCACCCCCAGCTTCGTATTCCTTCACAATCGCAGGCCAGTCTGGATTCACTACATTTTGCTGGGCTGGTGAACGCGCTTTGAGTTCGGCAATCAGAGCTGGGCGCTGTCTTGACCGCAGTGACTGTCGCCAATCCAATACTTCTGGAGCTTCTGCCTGCCTCTCTCGCAAGGCAGCAAGAGGATGAATTCGTTGGCGTATCTCAATCTCCTGGAGCTTCTGCTGACGCATCCGATCCAGAAAAGTACTTATCGTCATTTACTATATCTCTTGATTTAGCGATTTATTACCTTACAAGATGCAGAGGCTATGCCCTCTCTGGCGGCAGACTTTAGGGCACTACGAGCCAGTAGAACAAGATTTTTTTTAGATAAAATAAAGTGTGCCCAGAGCTTGCATCGAGTTAATTCTGGAAATTTTAATTAATTCATATAATTTTAATAGTTTTCTGTAATCCTTATTGTCTCCAATGCTTGTTCTGCTCTGGTCATGGATGTCTGGCGCTGGCAGGGAAGGAAGAAGAGGTGGCTTGATTACAATTTATAATTTTAAGGGAGGAGCTGGTAAGACGAGTTGTGCGATGAATATTGCGCTCACCATGGATTATGGCGTGGTGACCAATGATATCTACTCGCCAATCGAAGAAGTCTTTGACAACGTGCTCAAGGTCAGCCCATCAGAAGAGTTCCCTGATTTTCCAACCGATGCAGAGGTTATTTTTGACCTGGGAGGCTACATCGAAGCGCGCAGCATCACTGTGCTACGAAACTCAAAAGTCGTACTGGTTCCTACCATCAACGAATACTCAATTTTGCAGACTACAATAAACTCAGTTGCAGAAATTGAAGAATATAACACGAATATATGCTTGATCGCCAATCGAACCAAGCGCGGGGATTATGAAGAGATCCGCCAAATCTTATCCCGATTTTACAAATATCCGATTTTCGAGGTGAAGGAGAGCCAGTCGATTCCTGCTATTTTTAAGAAGAAGAAGAGCATCAAGGCCATGGTCGAGGAGGGAGGTTTACAAAAATACCACTTTCAGTACCTAGACCGACAATTCGACAAGATCATCGAATTCATCCGGAGACACCATGAGTAAGGTCAACCTCAAAGATTATAAAAAAGAAAATCGGGGATTACTACGCAAATCTGTCGAGGAACGCGTAACCTATAAGAAGTCCGGCCCCAAACCCAAACCTGAAGATGAAAAGAACTCCGCCAAAATCCTCGTTTCTATGAAACCTGCCGAACGTGAGAGTCTTGAGGAAGCTGCAAATGGTCGCCCGCTCTCTCAATATATCAAGCACATCTTACGCGATCGCGGTGTCATCTGAGCGAACAAGCTTTATCGCCAAGCCTAGCAAAGCCTTGTGCGCCGTGCCCTAAGAAAAAATTAAGTTATAATTAGTACTGAGTTTTTTGGAGAGGGGTCTGCATCTTGCAGCAGAACATAAGACGGGGGTGAGCCCAGGTCTCATGAGGCGCTTCCATTCGCCTGAAATAATGGGGGGCATTATTTCACGAAGATTGAATCACCAGAAGTGAGAGCACCCAGGTGATTCATCCATTTCTCACCTAGGCCCACAATTGACATCATGCAAGAATGTTCCCTTTTTCTGAAATATCTGTAATTTTTATTCTTAAATACTGTTTTCAATTAGTTTAATTCCTTTTCGTAGAAATTTTCCAAGTACATGTCCAGCCTTCTTTCGCTTGCCCATCCGACACTCTTTGCCGAATAATTGACCATATCTGGAATTTCACGTTTCGGTTTTTCAGTAAATTCCCTAAAATCCATTTGTCAGATTTCTTTCGCTCCTGTTCGTATTTCGTTCCCGCAAATTGAATAGAGTTATGAACCCAGATAGCCCTTTCAGTATTGGCATTGATCTAGGCACAACTAATAGCGCCTTAGCTTTCATTCATCATGAAGAAGCTGAAAAGAGCCAGATCCTCTACATTCCACAATTGATCGATCGGAATTTGCTCGATGAGCTTCCGACACTTCCTTCTTTTCTGTACTACCCTCTGGAAGAGGAGTCGTCCAGTTTACTTGGACACTTACACTGGGAAACAGCCAACGTCCATTTGGTTGGAACGGGAGCTCGGGTGCTGGGAGAGAAAAACCCCCAGCGCCTGGTCAGTTCTGCCAAGTCCTGGCTGGGTCATCCAGAGGGTCAAAAACAAGCTATCCTACCACTCTATTCACCAGAGGATCTGACCAAGATTTCTGCAGTTGATGCAGCAACAGCCTATCTACAGCACATGCGAGAAGTCTGGGATGAAAGTCACTTGCAGGAATTGATATCTGATCAACAGGTTATAATTACTGTTCCAGCATCCTTCGATGCGGTCGCCAGAGAACTAACACTTCAGGCTGCCACAGCTGCAGGATTTTCAACGATCACCCTGCTGGAAGAACCCATTTCAGCTTTTTATGCCTGGCTTGCAGAGAACGGAGAAAATTGGCGGGATCAAGTCAGCATTGGTGACTTGATCCTTGTTTGCGATATCGGAGGAGGCACCACTGATTTTAGCCTCATTCTTGTTCGTCAAGAAGAAGGCTCCCTCCAGCTTGACCGCATTGCTGTCGGAGATCACATCCTGTTAGGCGGCGACAATATGGATTTGACCCTCGCTCGAAACCTGCAACTTAAAATGCAGGAGGAAGGACGTCAATTACAGCAATGGCAGTTTTTTGGTTTAGCCCATTCATGTCGTAAGGCAAAAGAACAACTGCTGCAGGATGTCAAATTGGACAGTGTCAGTGTGGTAGTGCCAGGCCGTGGAAGTCGTCTCGTGGGGGGAACCATCTCTTGCGAACTCACCCGCCGTGAACTGGAAGAAGCCTTGTTGGAAGGATTTTTTTCAACTTGCGGTGTGGAAGACAGACCAACACAACATACTCAGCGCACAGGATTACGCACGCTTGGTTTGAACTACGCTCAAGATTCCCGAATCCTCAGGCACTTAGCCCAGTTTCTTCATGATAGCCGACAAAGAATCGGTGACGAGGAGCTAACTGAAAATATCCTGAAGCAAGAGTTTCTTGCACCCTCTGCAATCCTGTTCAATGGGGGCGCTACGAAGGCTCCCCTGTTCAGAGATCGAATCGTTGAAACTCTCAATTGTTGGCTAGAGACCACCGAACAACCCAGACTGAAACTACTGGAATTGAGCGACCCAGATCTTGCGGTGGCTCAAGGTGCAGCTTACTACGGTAGTGTACAGAGAGGCTTTGGTCTTCGCATTCGCAGCGCCAACACATTCTCCTACTACATTGGAGTTGAATCCACGATGCCAGCCATTCCAGGAATGCCTCCTTTCATGAATGGGCTCTGCGTAGCACCATCTGGAATGGAAGAAGGAAGTGAAGTCCACCTACTAGGAATGGAATTCGGTTTGTTGGTCGGAGAAACTGCTCAGTTCCGCTTCTTCATTAGTCGGGAGCGCAAAGACGAAGCTGGAGATCTTGTAGAAAATGCTGAAGAGGAGCTAGAAGAACTAGCCAGTTTGGAAGTCTGTCTAGAAATGGAAGATACTACTGAATCACAGGTGGTTCCCGTACAATTGCGCACACTACTAACAGAAGTAGGTGCTCTGGAACTTTGGTGTGAGAAGACCGATGGATCACAGCAATGGAAACTCGAATTCAACCTGCGCAGCGAATAGTGTTAGGTCAGTGTGAGAGAATCGTCCAAAGGATTCGCCAGATCCAATGGTTGAATCTCAACAAAATGCAGCAAATCTGCACCGAGTTTGACCAGAGCAAATTGCTGAAACAGATCTCCAGCAAAATGCTTACGCAGGAACTGACGCAGAATTGTATGCTCAGGTTGGAGCAAAACACGATCGCAGAGGCCTAGATATTCTGCCTGGCGAATATCGATAAACTGCACAACCTGATTCATATTCATCTCACTAGTTTCAGAAGACAATCTAGTGAAATAAAGGCCTACTCGATGGCATAGATCTTCAAGTAAGTTTCCATAGAGAACAAGGCTCTCCAGAAAGGAAAAGTCACGCAGCATCAGTTCGTGTAGTGCCTCACACTTGGTGTAAAACAGACTCGCCTGAATCTGCCCACGATCGTTGCACAGCTTGCGCTGATTGACGTTATACTCCCTCAAATTGCTGAGGTGCAGCAACAGCAGCTGACTAGTATGATCCCAACATGCTTTGCGCTCCTCCAGAATCTGTCCAACCCTTACGGCACGATTTAACAGATCCTGGATCAATTCCAATGGCAAATCTAGAGCAATACAATGAGCTAGAGTGAAGGGTCGCTTGGTCCCTCGAATACCGGGCATTGCGGGTCGCCAAGCCCAAAATGGGGTCCGAGCCATCTCCAACAATCCCCCAAAGGGCATCTCTTTTTGTTGCATCCAATGTTCACAAAGACGCTCGCACAGACGCTCATCCTGAACCAGATTGATCCGACGACGACCCTTGCGATCACGGAGTCCATCTAACGAAAAGACATGTGGCAACAAGTCCACAAGAGGTGCTTCGCCAGCAAAATTCTGGTTTGCAGGATGGTGCTGCAAGTTTTCCGTCATGGTTCCGTATATTTCTGGTTTGTGTTAGTTTTTGATTTATAATGTTCTTTACAAAGATAGACTTGCTGTAATTTTGTCAAGTCAGGTTGGTTTCCGGGAATTTATCACATCCATATTCTGTCCCGTTTACATCCAAAAGTGCTATGCCTACTAATTCTACCCCCCCACTCGTCACAGCCTTACGGAAAAAAGATGCCTACCTCGATTCTGTCAGTAAGATCCGCTTTCAAGAAACGGTCTCTTCCTATCTGTTCAAAGCTAGCAACCACTTTTACAAGATCAAAAAGGCTGATAGTGAACATACAAGTTTAGCGGTTAAACAGGCTTTTTGCCAAGAAGAAGCCAAATTACTGCATAGACTCAACGGGGAGGATTTACAGGCCGAGGTACTTCCTGTTTATCAGAATGGAAAAAGTTTCGGCTTCAAGAATGAAGTCGGGGCTACAGCTGTAGACTATGCACTTAAAACAACTGCGCTAAGCGAACGCAACCTGGTAAGCTATCTGCTGGATCAGAAAAAACTCTCACTGATTGCTGTCGGACGAATCGCCCGCAAACTCGCCCAAGCACATTCAGATTTTCCTACAAACGACAGGACCGCACAAGAACGAGGACGAGCAGAGGTACTGCGTTCGCTATGTGAAGACATGCTTTACCAGATGAAACGCCACTTGGACGAGTCATTTACCCAACCTATTAGGGATATGATTCGCCACCCACTGGACAAATTTTTTGATGAGCAAAATCGGCTTTTTCAGCGCAGAATTCGTAAGCATCGAATCGTTGAGGGACATGGTGCACTGCTACCTGAACACATACATGTCAAAGGCCAGACTGTAATATTTCTAAGCCCTCAGGAAGCCCAGAAGAAATATGTAATTCTAGATGCTGCCAACGATGTGGCAACCTTCTCTGTAGAGTTGTTGCGCCAACAAGAAGAAGAGCTAAATAGTAGTTTTCTGGATCGGTACCTACGAAGTTCTAGGGATCGTACCGACATGAAACCCTTGCTTCCAGTTTACCAGATGTATGCAGCACTAAGACTGGGAGTCACTAGCTGTGAGATGCGCACCGCAATGGCCTGGAAAGAAGAAGAACGCGAAGCTTTTCGGCAGAGAGCCGTACAGTACTTCAATATTGCTGTCCGGTTTGCTCGGCAACTACCTCACTAATCATCGTCAACCCTAACAAGCCATCTCTCCCTCTATCTTCGACTGAAATCCAGAGTAATGAGACATTTCGTCCAAAAATTTGGTGGCACCAGCCTTGGCACAGCCAAGCGCATGAAAGGGGTCGCTCAAATCATAGTAGACCATCTAAAACAACATCATCGAGTCACCGCTGTCGTTTCGGCGATGAGCAGCTATAATAAGACAGAAGGAACCACTAGCAGACTACTGGAAGCTGGCAGTTTAGCGCTCCTTGGAGGGCCCTTCTATCGAATGATTGACCTTGTAGAGGAAAGCCACAACGAGGCTTTCAGCGCGGCCGTCCGTAATCCAGAAATTCAGGAACAACTACGAGAATTTGTTCATCGAGAATTGCGTTCGCTGAAATCCTTTCTAGAAGCAATCCACGTAATTAGAGAGATTTCACCACGCAGCCAGGATCTGATTGTCGGTACTGGAGAGCGTCTCTCTGCGCGGTTGTTGAGTGGAGTGCTCCAAGACTTGGGAATTGATGCTGAATACGTTGATTTGTCTGAAGCCCTCCTAGAAAGTGAGCCTGCTCCCGATGGACGTGCGCTCTTTCCTTATCTGCAACATCAATTTGGCCAGTACCTTCCTAAGGAAACAGGACGGACTGCCGTGATCACAGGATTTTTTGGCTTTGTTCCTGGAGGAATCATTGACCGTGTTGGTAGAGGATATACCGACCTAACTGCTGCCCTGATCGCTGCAGAGACCAAAGCCGACGAACTGCAGGTCTGGAAAGAAGTTGATGGGATTTATTCCGCAGATCCTCGCAAAGTCCCTGCAGCCTCCGTACTACCAGAAATTTCACCAGCTGAGGCTGCCGAACTGACCTATTTTGGCTCTGAAGTATTGCATCCCTTTACCATGGAGTGTGCTATCAAGGCCAATGTGCCAATTCGAATCAAAAACACCTTTTACCCAGAGAAACCCGGTACTATTATCGTCCCTGTCAAGTTGACCGAACAAAGAAAACAGCGGAACAAAACGGCTGTGGCAGTCACAACCAAACACCACGTCAGCATTCTCAACATTCACTCAAACCGAATGCTGAATTCGACCGGCTTTATGGCGCAGGTATTTGAACTATTCAAGAAGCACCGAGTTGTGATTGACTTGGTTTCAACATCAGAAGTCAACATCTCCTGTACGGTTGACCGCTTGGATAATGTTCAGCCCATGATTCACGACATGGAAGAATTTGCTGATGTAACCCTGGTTCGTGACCGGGCAATACTGAGCTTGGTAGGAGAGGGGATGCGCTACGCTACAGGCACTGCAGGACGGATGTTTATGGCGCTGGCCCAGCAACAAATAAATCTAGAGATGATTACACAAGGCGCTTCTGAGATCAACATTTCCTGCGTAATTCGGCAAGAGGACTCCCCTGAAGCACTACGCATCATTCACAAGACATTTTTAGAATCAAATACGGAGGCCAATGCGAGCAGCTGAGCGTGAGCAGTTTTTCCAGAATCTCAGCAAAGCGATTCCAGAACCTATCACAGAATTACAACATGCTAACACCTTCGAACTACTGATCGCCATTATCCTTAGTGCGCAAACGACAGATGCTGCTGTCAACAAGGTTACTCCATCTCTCTTTGGCAATTATCCTACTCCACAAAAACTTGCTCAGACTACACCAGAAAAAGTATTGACCCATATCAAGACTCTAGGTCTTGCTCCCACTAAAGCCAAAAATATTGTTAAAACTGCTCGACAGCTTTGTGAACATCATCAAGGAGAAATCCCCGAAGACTCTGAAGCTCTGCAGGCCTTGCCCGGTGTAGGACGCAAAACTGCAAACGTGCTTTTGAACACAGCTTTCGGGCATCCTGTGATTGCCGTGGACACTCACGTATTTCGAGTTTCTAACCGCACAGGATTAGCATGTGGAAAAACTGTGGAAGAAGTCGATCGCAAACTAGCTCGTAATGTTCCTCCAAATTGGCGCAAAGATGCCCATCACTACCTAATTCTACAGGGCCGCTACACTTGCAAGGCACGAAAGCCTCTTTGTGGGAAATGTCCCGTGCTTCATGAATGTTCTTATCCGAATAAGGAAATTCAGAAGGTGAACTGACTTGAACCAAGATCGATTCTGAAATCTGACTGTAATCCACGGTTTTTGCTCAGTTAGAACATGATTATCTCAAACTGTTCAAGGACTGACTTAGAAAGCAAAAGAGATTGCTATTCAGGGCTGAACGACGAAAGGGTAAGCAATTCCACTGTAGAAGAAGTACGGGCTGAGGGCCAGATTTTCAGCTAGTTCTAGAAGATAATCATCAGTTGATTCTTGATAGTCCTTTCTGCGAATCGCCCAGTTGCGATTCTCTGCTTGGAAGCGTAGGTCATACACTCCAAAATCCAGTAGCGCCCGCTGATCCTCCAGATTCCAATACAATATATCTGCAGCAAATTCACGTCTTTGATCCGTACTACGCACTGCAATTCTGTCTCCCTGCAATAGGAGTTCATACTGAACCAATCGAGGTGGGTTCCATTCCTGTGGATTTTGTTGACGCAACAGCACTCGAGAACGATCAGCAATCAAGTATCTCGATGGCACCATAGTTGTCGGAAAATCAAGCTGTCCTTGAACACGCAATGGTTGAATTTCTCGAAAATCAATAAACTTTTGATATTCTCGGCGAGATAGACCAGAAGGCTCGCTTCGTGCCAGTTTCAGCCCAATGGATTGCACTGAATATTGAGCAAAGATTTGAGGATTTTGACGATAGGTCAAATCTTCTACAAAAAAGATCCCACTCTCACTTAAAATCGGTGCCGTGATTGTTTTGCCAGCAGGAGTATTGAAACGAATTTGCAACTGCATTTCATCAGCGAGCCTTACGTTTGTCTGAAGCTGTTCAAACTCGAACCGCACTCGACCACTGAGCAAGATATGTGACCATAGCTTTTCTTCTTCAGCAGCTTCTGCCAAGTTAGGATCCTGCTGACGAACAGCCTGCAAACGAGCAAAGGCTTTAACTCTTTCCCCAGCAGCCAAGTACTCCCGATAGCGCTGAAGGTTATCCTTGGCAACATGACGGTTCACTCGTAGGAGAGCCCCGAGATAGACCGAATTGCCCGGATTGGCGATAACCGCTTCCCGGTAGGAGGTCGAAGCTTCTTCCCAACGTTCTTCTGCTTCCAATCGTACTCCCTGATCGTAAGCGAACGAGCATCCCAGCAGGGGTAGACTCAATAATAGCAGTAATGCGTATTTCCAGAATTGTCGCACGTCACTCCACCTTAGAAATTGGATAATTTGGAGCCTCTTCCGTGATGAAGACATCATGAACATGACTTTCTCGTAGTCCAGCCGAGGTGATTCGGACGAATTGTGCCTGCTCTTGCAGCTCCACAATATTTCGACAGCCAGTGTATCCCATTCCAGAGCGCAATCCTCCTACAAACTGATAGACCATTTCTGCTAGTGATCCTTTAAAAGGCACTCGGCCTTCAATCCCTTCTGGTACTAATTTTGATTCTTCAATATTGTTCTGAAAATAGCGATCTTTGCTACCTTCCTTCATCGCACCCATTGATCCCATTCCACGATACAGCTTGTAACGACGACCCTGGTAAAGAATCACTTGGCCAGGAGTTTCTGCTGTCCCAGCAAATAAGCTACCTATCATCACGGAGTCTGCACCAGCCGCTAGGGCTTTCACAATATCACCTGAGTACTTGATTCCTCCATCGGCAATTATAGGAATTCCACAACGTCTCGCCACGCTTGCTGACTCACTAATCGCTGTAATTTGAGGCACACCAATACCAGCAACTACTCTCGTTGTACAAATTGAGCCTGGCCCAATTCCGATTTTGACAGCATCGACTCCTGCCTTGATCAAAGCTTCACAACCAGAGGCAGTAGCAATATTTCCTGCAACAATTTCTAGCTCAGGAAAGGATTCGCGAAGTTCTTGGATGCTTTGTAGGACCTTACTAGAATGTCCGTGTGCTGTATCCAACACAACGAGATCGACGCCTCTACTGATTAATGCCGCTGTACGTTCCATCAAATCTCGGCTTGTACTCACAGCAGCACCAACCCTTAAACGTCCTCGATCATCTTTGTTGGCATTTGGGTATTTGCGGGACTTCTCAATGTCCTTGATCGTGATCAAACCAAGCAGCTCATAGCCTTCTGAGACAACGAGCAATTTCTCGATACGATGGGTATGCAACAGAGTTTTCGCTTTCTCGAGATCAATTCCTGGAGAGACTGTGACCAGTCGATCCCGCCCGCTGGTCATCACAGAGCCCACTTTTTGATCCAGATTGGTCTCAAAACGTAGATCTCGATTCGTCAGAATACCAACTAACTCCGTGCCACGGGTTACAGGAACTCCAGAGATGCGATAGCGCTCCATCAACTGTAATGCATCTTTCAGTGGTTGTTCAGGCTCAACTGTGATTGGGTCAGAGATCATTCCACTCTCTGACCGTTTGACTCGATCAACCTGAGCAGCTTGTTCCTCCACACTCATATTTTTGTGAATCACCCCAAGACCACCCTCCTGTGCTATACTAATAGCCACTTGGTGTTCTGTAACAGTATCCATTGCCGCACTCAGTAGAGGAATGTTGCAATCCAAGTGTCGGGTCAGCCGAGTTTGAACAGAAACTTCGTGAGGTAGGATGTCTGAATAGGCGGGTACAAGAAGAACGTCATCGAAGGTCAAACCTTCCGTAATGCGATTCTGCAGCATAAGCTTCCTTTTTACAGCACAGCCAGAGGTGCCGGCCAGCATCCATGGGGCAAGAAAAATTTCCTTAATTTCGCACAACAAACTACAGAACTCAATTAAATTTCCAGTTTAGAACACAATCCCACCCAACAGAGAGTAGGAAAAAACTTGTCAAAAAATCATGAACTCGATATTTATTGGTGTTTTCAATCTTTTACCTTCAGTGAGTTGCGCAGATGAAGCGAACCTACCAACCCAATAATCGTCGGCGGAAAATGAAGCATGGCTTCCGCGCACGGATGGCGACTAAGAATGGCCAAGCCATCATCAAGCGACGACGAGCCAAGGGACGTAAGCGACTATCCGCTTAGTGACCTCAAGGTGTTATCCAAAGCAGGTACGCCTTTGTGGCAGGAGCGAAGTGGCGCGCATCTTTCAGTATGGGGACTACCAAGGATTAGGACTGATCAGCATCAAGTACCTCGCTAGTCCTAGTCCCGAGAGTCGCTTTCTGGTCACGGTAAGTAAGAAAGTGGGACATGCTCCTTTGCGAAATCGATTGAAGCGTTTGCTTCGAGAAGCAATTCGCCACCACCGACATCAAATCTGCCAGCCTGTGGATGTCTGCTTCATGATCACTAATAAACCACGGCGCCCTGTCGAGCAGACTTACATTGAGAGCACGGTTCACCAGGCTTTCCAATTTCTTAACGCCCAGACTGCTGAAAATTAAACAGCATGGACGTTCCCTCTGCATCCCATCCTGAGCAACCACTCTCAAGAATACTGTCCCGAGGATTAATCGCCTGCATTAGGCTTTACCAACACTGCCTGTCTCCACTTTTACCTAGATCATGCCGCTTCTACCCAAGCTGTTCCAGCTATGCGCTGGAGGCTCTACAAAGTTATGGCTTAGGTAAAGGTGGCTGGATGGCGCTCCGAAGAGTTCTTTGCTGTCATCCTTTTCATCCTGGGGGATACGACCCTGTCCCTGACAAGCACGCTGAACCCACTAAATCTTCAAACCTCTGACCCGGCCTGTAATCACTATGGAGAAACAAACCCTTCTAGCAATCGCTCTGTCGGCTGCTGTGCTGATTGGCTGGCAGTTTCTCTTTCCACCACCGCCACCAACTTCTATAACGACACCAAGTGCTACTGAGGTATCTCCAACCGCAGCGTTAGAAGAGAACGAATTGGCTGTTTCTGAAAACTCTGTTTCTCCTCTGAGTGCTCGTCTACAAAATGTGGACGAAAGCCAGCCCGCTAAACAAGTTTTTGTTGAAACTCCACGTTACCGCTTGACCTTTAATACTAGGGGTGCAGTTGCTGAGAGTCTGCTGCTTCAGGAGTATCAACACAACAAGGGACGACTGACCATCAGCACATGGCTTCCCTATCTCACATCATTCTTGGGCGCTAGCAACGAAGAGATCGTCACAGAGGAAAACAAGGTGAATATGTTCGCCAATGATCTCGACAACGTGAATCAATTTGCTGTCGAGTTAGAAGAAGATCCTCAGCTTTCTGCCCTACTCCAACGTACTGTTTTTTCTGAATCACAGGAAGATCTATTTCTTGAAGAAGGGACAGCCTCCCTACAGTTCGTCTCTCCTGTTGTTGACGGACTCCAGTTGATCAAGACCTTCGAGTTCTTCGCTGATTCTTTCCAGATAGGCTATCGGGTACAGGTAATCAACCGCTCTCAGGAAGCAAGGTCTTTGCGGATTCGACACGTCTTTGGGGAAGGCCGAGTTCAGAATGATGACTATCAACAACAAGGGGCTCACACCGGACCGGTATACTTTGTTGAAGAAAGCGTGGAGACTGAAACAAACAGTGATGTCCAACAAGAGTTTCAAGTGGCAAACGCTGAGTGGTTTGGAGTCGAAGATCAGTTCTTCCTGAATGCAGTTCGGGCTGAATCACCAATCCGTTTCGCCTACTTCCGTTCTACCGCTGCTCTGGTGGATCAAAGATCTATGCTGCGCCCGTACTTTGGGGCACGCTTACCTTTGGTGAGCCTACAGCCAGATCGACAGATTGAATCAAATTTTCGCACCTACTTTGGGCCAAAGTTAGAAGACGAAATGTTAAAATTTGGTCACAATCTGCGTGAATCAAATGCGATGTTTTTGGAAACGCTAGCGGCACCACTGCTGACACTGTTGCACTGGATCTTCAGCTATGTTGGTAACTATGGAATCGCCATCATCATCCTGACCATCATCGTTCGATTGCTTCTGTTCCCATTAACTTACAAGGGAATGAAGGGGATGAAGCGCATGCAACAGCTGGCTCCACGAATGAAAAAAATTCAGGAGAAGTACAAGGATAACCGAGAAAAGTTGAACCAAGAGATGATGGAATTGTACCGCAAGAACAAAGTCAACCCACTCGGGGGCTGCTTGCCGCTACTTCTACAAATTCCTGTCTTCATCGCTCTTTATAGCGCTCTCTCTGGTGCTGTTGAACTGCGTCATGCGCCCTTCATGCTCTGGCTCTCAGACATGTCTGCTCCTGACGGTCTTGGAATCACACCAATTCTGATGGGAGTGAGTCTCTACTTCCAACAAAAACTGACTCCCACAGCTGCTACGATGGATCCCATGCAGGCGAAAATCATGCAGTATCTCCCGCTAGTGTTCACCATTTTTACTTTCACTTTCCCTGCTGGGCTAACACTCTACTGGTTGACCAGTAACTTGCTTTCCATTGCGCAACAGCAACTGCTCAATCGAATCAAGACCCCAGAACTTCGGGACTAGCAGGCCTCTGGCATGCTTCAATTCCTTACTCCTTTGTGGCTGCTGGCCCTCCCAACAGTCATTCTACCTTGGCTTTGGCCGCTGCTAAAACCAAGAACGCGCCAGCCTCAGCCTTTCTCCGCTTTTTTCCTGCTGCCTCCAGAAACATTGCAGCAGCAACTTAGATTTTCTCGCGAAGATTTTTGGATCAAAATTCTGCGCAGTCTATTGGTACTACTCGCTGTATTTTTGCTATCACGCCCTTACTGGGTGGAGAAACCTCTTCCGTTAGAACTATGGGTCGTTGATGACAGTGCCAGCTTGACGACTCAGCCTTCACTACAGTCCAATCTACCAGCGGGAATACAACCACTTCTGCTTTCAGAATTATTTCCACCCCCAGCAAAAACACCAGTACAAACCAAGTTTCCTGGAAACTTTTTTGCTGGCACACCCAATCTGGGAGAGATCGGACAAGCCATCATGCAATCGCGACCAGAAACGGAACGCAATCGTCGACTGATTGTCAACTTGGTATCTGATTTTCAGCGTTCCCAATACTGGCCCTATGCTCCCGTTGCACTACCAATTGAGTGGCGTTTTGAAAGACCACAAGGGCTACAATCCACACCTAATTTAGGAATGCGGAAGCTCCGTGTAAAAACAGAAGGGAAGCTAAGCGCAGTCCTTGAGGTAGAACTCTTTGGGGAACAACAACAGTCTACAGAAGTACGCATCACTGTGGAGCAAGGATCTCAAAAGCTGCATGAGTCAGTCATCAGTTGGAAAGGCACATCAGAGCGTCAGCGATTAGCACTAAGTCCTGAATATGAGCATCACGCACCTTTACAGATATTGATTGAACCTCAGCTACCAGATCCTGACTATGACAATCACTATTACTTTCAATCTTCGCGAGGAGATGATCTGCGGGTGGGGTTGCTAAGTACTGAGGGAGTTTCTGCACTTTACCGGTACGGACTGCATCCATTGAAATCGGCACTGAATGCCAATGACTTCTTCTCTTTCCTATTCAGCAATCCAGAAACTCTGAAGGCGGCAAACCCTGATCTTGTGATTCTGCTGGCTGATGATCCAAGAAGATTTGAAGACGTCTACCCCGAAACTCCGATCCGTCTGTTCGTACCAACTCGTCCAGCAGACTGGAGCAACTTAGCAATAGATAATCATAGCCTGTTACCTAAAGAGCAACTCGCTCTTGACTGGAGAAAAGCCAACCTCGGGCCTGAGTGGTTGATTGAACAATCCATACAGGGCTTGCATCAAGCAACTGCCCAACAACTTTGGCTGTTGGATACTGGCGTCTCAAATGCTTGGGGGCCGCTCTACCAGCAGCAAAGCTTCGTAGACCAGCTTCGGGACTGGCTGAGTTATCTCTGGCAAAAACATCCGAGGCGTCAGTTGGGGAGCTTGAAGGTGGGTCAACAGGTTGTAGGAGTCACACCCGGATGGCGATGGCCGGGACACTACGAACTAAAAGACGATAATCTTACACTAGCCTTCGCAGTCAATTTGGCTGAACAGGAAAGTCTGCCAGCGCTGATGACCGAAGAGGCACTAAAACAGATGCAGAGTTTTTTCACTGACCAGGCAGCATTTCTAAATCGCCAGCAGGCCGCTAGTGACACTCTACAAGACTGGCTGCGTTGGTTGCTTTTGCTGCTGTTGTTATTGGAAGTGCTTTGGGTACTGAAACGATTCTTGAAACCAGAGACATCTACAAACTGATTGCCTTCCCACTTTTCCGGGAAAATTCCAGAGATTTTTAGGTCTTAATCAGGCATCACATTACGAATGACCTCCTGCTCACTGGTGGGCAACAAGAAGATACTTTCAATGTCCTGGACCATGTGCTTGGGCACCGCCTGAGAAATATGATAATTTCCTTTTCGTCCAAGAATGACATCCAGAAAACGCGTCATCAGCTCTTTGGGGGACATAAACATACCATCTGAAAATCGCAGATGACGCTGCTTATCTCTTGGCACAATGAAGTCCCCACGATCTTCGCTGTATTCGAGTTCTATCCCACTCGCGTTGAAGAAACCATAAGCCAGCACCTTTGCTTCAGCAACTCCCTTGAGGAACTCCCAGAGCGTGTCCGCATCATTTAGCAGAGTATCCATCATCTTGCTTTCCGATGCTGGTTCCTCTGAATCAAAGTCTCGACCGACTCGTTCCACATAGCCACTGAATGTATGAGATTTCTCCAAGACTTCTAGGATCATTCTGGCCTGCCGTGAACGCAAGGTGAGGATATTGCGCTTCAGTATGCCCATCACATCCGACTCGTAAGGCTCAAATCGGCCACGATTTTCTTCTCGAGATTGTCCAAGCTTACTGATCATTTTCGAAGCACTGGGCTGACTTGGATCCGCTTTTGGTTGGGCCTTTTTCGCTGGTGCTGGTGCTCGTGCATCTGTATCAGTCACATGTGCTTGGGATGCCAGAGTAGCCAAGCGTAATTGAACCGGCTCCATGATTTCCTTCATCTCCCTGCCGAAAATTTGCTGCTGTTGTTGTTGTGGATCCAGTAACTGTTCAATCATCCATACCAGATCGTTCCCTCCGCGCCAGCTATCTTGCAGATGCTGCTGAAGACTTACGGCTCTACCAGCATAGATGCGCTGCATCTCCTTGACTTCTCCTGCTGCATCACTTTCTGCAGAGCCAAATCCTTTGGGAAAGAAACTTCCTGCCTGTTGTAAGCTGGTCACAATCGACTGGAAGAGTTCATAGACGTTGCCCAGAGAAAAAGCTGCTCCTGAGAGAGCATCTCGCTCATCGTAGGCCTGATTGAGAATCTGATAGACTTGTAGAGAAGGCATCTCCGGTTCAGCATCCAAACGCTCAATTGCTTTATTGAGCTGCCGAGCATAACTACCCATCGTATCTCGACCATCACGCATCAGGCGCAACGCACTCAGGATGCCCTCCTCGACCTGAAGATGAAACAACCTCCGACCTTCCATGGATGTCTGTAGTTGCCAAGTTACTTTCTCTGTAGAGTGGGCAATCCGGTCTCCTCTTTCTAACAATCCACTAACCGCTTTCAGCGCCCTAGCAAGAAACAATGCGGAGACAGTGTGTGGTCGGCAGGAATCATATACCTTCCCGAACGCCAGAGAAAGGTTGAAGAGAATACTCTGCACCTGTCGCAATGTCTGCCCAACAGTGTTCAAATTGGTGGAGACAAAGTGAATGAATGTCATGTCAGAGATGCATTTTTCTCTGAACTCTTTGAGCAATTGTGGGCCGTTGCCTGGTGATTCCTTAAAGCTCTGCTGGAGGTACTTGAGGTGCTTGTCCGCAAAACGAAATGGTTCCAGTGGAACGTGGAGATCCTGCAACTTCAGCGTCAGATCAACACAAATTTGCTCAAATTCTGCACGCTGTTCGACGGGAATTTGTTGAACACTAGAATGATACTGGTCAATGCGTGTTTGAATACGTTCTAAGCGTTGATAAACTGTATCGAGGGTGCGCTCTGGTTCTTTGACCTGAGGCTGCTTGAGAAAGGCCCACAGAATTTGATCCTGAACCGTCAGCAGTTTCTGAACATGATTGAAAAAGGAATAGATGATCTGTAGTTCAGCGGCCTGCAGACGGTAGTTAAGATCCTTAAATTGAGGCGAGGTAAGAAGTTTTTGTGCAAGGGGCTCGAAGGATTTGATCTGCTCCTGGACAAACTGTTGCTGCTCAGGTGACATACGAATTTCTTCTGGCAACAGAGGCCAACGTTGCTGTTCCGCAGCTTTCGCCAAGGCCTGCACTCCTTGCCAGGCAATTTGGACGGCATCCGCAATCCGCAATCCCTTTGGCTCTGTCAGATAGAAACCATACTCAAGGCAGAGATGAACACAATGACAAAGATGAACGATGCGCTCGCTCATACCCATGAATAACGTTGCTTGCCTTTGGAAAATCTCATTTGAGCGACACTTCTGTGTCAACTCGGAATTCAATTGATTAATTTCCTGTAGGGTCGCTACAATGTTTTTCTGATCTTCTGGGCGGATGAACCAAAGATTTTCCTTGGTGAAAATCGTTTTGATGAACTGCTGAATTTCCTGAGTCTCCTGCTGTGAGCGCCGAAGTTGGGGAACACTGCTGCTACGTTGGGTTTTCAGGGAAGACTGCTTCTGACGAAGGCTCGCGGCTACTTGTTCGCTGGACAAAGCACACCTGTTTCAACTGAGGGAAGCAATTAAGTTCGACCGATCACCGCTCTTTCTACGGGGCTTCTAAGCTCCACGAACCAACCAGACTGGCAGAGGCAGCGAACGAATCATGCAAAATCGATCTAGGATTCTTGACGCTATCGCAAAACCACACGACATTCAAACTCTCAATACTCAAGAATTAGAGCAACTATCAGATGATTGTAGGCAACGCATCATCGAGGTCACTAGCCAAAAGGGTGGACACCTTGCTTCCTCACTTGGGGCCGTAGAGATCGCAGTAGCACTTTTCAAAGTGTTTGATTTTCGTCGAGATCGAGTTGTCTGGGATGTAGGACACCAAGCTTATACTCACAAGTTGCTCAGTGGACGCAATGAGCACTTCGGCACACTGGCTCAATATGGTGGCATCAAGAAATTCTTGAGTCGTGACGAGAGTTCCTATGACCACTTTGGAGCTGGCCATGCCTCCACATCGATCTCAGCTGCACTGGGAATGGCGTTCAGTCGAGACTTGCAACAGCAGGTCCACTACGTGGTTGCGGTCATTGGGGATGGTGCAATGACCGGAGGGCTGGCCTTTGAAGCATTGAACCACAATGGTTTTGCTGGCAAGAATATGATCCTGATTGTCAATGATAACGGCATGAGCATTGATCCAAATGTTGGTGCACTCTCCAAAATAATCACACGGGTCATTTCTTCACCTTCCTACAATTGGCTTCGTGAAGAAACAAGAGAATGGGCTTCAAGGGTTCCTTTCTCCGAACCACTCCAACACGCTCTACAAAAAATCAATACCTCTCTTAAGACCTTCCTCTTGCCAGGAATGCTTTTTGAGCAATTGGGCTGGCGCTATTTTGGACCAATCGATGGCCACAGCGTCGGAGAGTTGGTCGAGTTACTCTCCCATGTAAAAGATCTGGATGGGCCAATTGTTATCCACGCGCTGACACAGAAGGGCAAAGGCTACTCTTTTGCAGAAGAAGACGCCTTTACCTACCATGGCGTGAGTCCTTTTGAACCAGAAACAGGCAACTTTGTCAAAAAATCCAGCAGTGGAATCCAACAAACAAGCTACTCCAAGGTATTTGCTGAGAAGTTGGGAGATTTGATGGAAGCCGACCCCAAAGTAGTGGCCTTGAGTGCTGCCATGATGAGTGGAACTGGTATCATTGGCCTTCATGAAAAACACCCTGAGCGAGTACTGGATGTTGGAATTGCGGAAGGCCATGCAGTAACGTGTGCTGCAGGCTTGGCCGCAGAAGGCAGCAAACCTTTTGTGGCTATCTACTCAACGTTCTTGCAAAGAGCCTTGGATCACATAATTCACGACGTAGCGATTCAGAAATTACCAGTTCGCTTTGCCTTGGACCGTGCAGGGCTCGTTGGGGTTGATGGTCCAACTCACCATGGCTGCTTTGACCTCACATACCTCCGAATGATTCCAAACATGGTAGTGATGGTCCCAGCTAATGGCTCTGAGTTGAGACTGATGACTCAGTTTGCTTATGAGCATGATGGGCCAATAGCAATGCGCTACCCAAGAGGCAACACCAGCATCTGGGATGAAAATGCTACAGAGCCGATTCAGTTGGGCAAAGGGAAGGTTCTTCAGGAGGGATCAGACGTGGCACTCTTTGCGGTAGGTATCATGGTCGAGACTGCAATTGCTGTAGCTGAAATCCTCAAGGAACAGGGAATCAACACCGCAGTGATCAACGCTCGCTTCGTCAAACCTCTTGATGAAGAGCTTCTCCAAAAATTTGCCAAACACTGTCAATTAATTGTCACTCTTGAAGAAAATGTAATCGCTGGAGGATTTGGAAGTGCAGCCCTGGAATCTCTACAACAATCTGGAACTGTCACTCCTGTGCAGACAGTGGGCTTACCAGACCGCTATATTTCCCAAGGAAGTCCAGAGCAACAACGAGAAGAGGCAGGACTAAGTGTGACGAAGATTGTTGGGAGCATTACGAGGCGTCTGAGAAAGCTACAAGTAAAAACTAGTAAATTCGAAAGCTTAAAAGCCTCATAAAAAAACTTTAACTTTTACTAACGTCAACTCGATTAGAAAATATATTAGGGATACCAAATTGCACCAGGTGCAGCAACCTCCTCTCACTCAGATGCTTTAATAGTCAGAAAAAAACGTCTCTGAATCTTCTCACCCTCATTCAAACGATTAATGAATCTGTATCAAACAGTTCAAAGATCGCAAACCCTACCTAGTGGCATCCCCTGGCCTCATTCCAACGACCAATGAATCTGCTAAAATTTATTCCTGAATCTCTGCTGGGGTATATTGCTCAACATCCTCAGTTTTCCAAAATTCTTGAAAATATTGGATGGCTTTTTTTTGACAAGATTTTGCGAATGGGTCTAGGCCTACTCATTGGTGTTTGGATCGCTCGCTATCTGGGGCCTGAACAGTTTGGGTTACTAAGTTTTTCTATAGCATTCACCTGGCTGTTTGGTGCAGTATCCACATTAGGTCTACCTGAAATTGTTGTCCGAGACCTTGTTCGCAAACCAGATACAAAGTTTGAGACTTTAGGAACAACCGCAGCGTTGCTCCTCCTCGGAGGAGTCCTGACTTATTGTCTCATTCTAATCACTATTTTTTGGGTTAGACCAGATGATCTGTTAGCCAAAATTCTTGTCGCTATTCTCGGTTCAACAATGCTATTCAAAGCTAGTGAGATTGCCGTCTATTGGTTTGAATCACAGGTCATCTCAAAGTATACTGTTTGGGTGCAAAACGGCAGCTTCCTTATTTTTGCAGGAATCAAGGTACTACTTATTCTCAACGGTACACCATTGATTGCCTTCGCTTGGGCAACGCTTGCTGAAGCAATTGTAGCTGCAGTAGTACTGAGCATTATGTTCGGACTAAATGGGCCCAGTCCGCAACAATTATGTGTATCGTTAAGACATGCGCAAATTCTTCTGAAAGACAGTTGGCCGCTGCTGCTGTCCAGTATAGCTGTAGTGGTCTACATGAAGGTTGACCAGATCATGCTCGGGCAGATGGTGGGAGACGAAGCCGTAGGCATTTATAGCGCTGCAGTACGAATTAGTGAAGTATGGTACTTTATTCCAACAACGATAGTTGCTTCAGTTTTCCCTGCAATCCTCAAAGCAAGAAATAGTAGTGAAGAGCAATACTATAAAAAATTGCAGCATCTCTTCGATCTAATGCTATGGCTCTCGATAGGTATTGCTTTGCCTGTGACATTTCTATCTGAATCAGTCATAAAAATTCTGTTTGGTGAAACATACCTTGATGCCAGCCCCATACTTTCTATCCACATTTGGGCATCAGTTTTTGTATTTTTAGGGGTTGCCAGTAGCAAGTGGTTTATAGCAGAAAATAAACAGATCTTAAGTTTTCAGCGAACAATAATTGGAGCATTAATAAACGTTTTACTTAACATTTTATTTATTCCGAAATTCCAAGCAGTTGGAGCAGCAACAACAACCATTATATCTTACGCTATTGTTACTATAATTTCAGATTTATTCCAGAAAGAAACAAGACTTATTTTTTTTATGAAGATAGAGTCTTTCAATTTACTAAAAGTAATATCGAGGATTAAAATTTTAAAAAATTCCTTATAAAATTAACATAATATAATTTGTATTTTGAGAAAATATATTCCACCTATTATCATTCTCTTAATCAAGAGAATCCTTTCCTTTTTTACTTGGGATCCTTGGGCAAATCATTCTTGGTCACAAGAGGGAGAGGATAGAATCTTACACAGAATTTTTGAGCAGCAATCAGTCGGTTTTTATGTTGATATTGGAGCACATCATCCAAAACGATTTTCTAATACTTACTTTTTCTACAGACGTGGTTGGAGAGGTATCAACATAGATGCTATGCCAGGTTCGATGAAAATTTTTGAAAAATTAAGACCAAGAGATATAAATTTAGAGTGCGGCATAAGTAATTCTAGAGGAAAGCTCGATTACTATATCTTTAATGAATCTGCTTTGAATGGTTTTTCTAAAAAGTTATCAAAAGAACGAAATAATGATGATTCTACTTATCAGATAAATGAAATCATCAAGGTGGAGGTACTCCCATTATCCATGATTTTAAACTATCAACTTCCAGAAAAGCAAATCATCGATTTTATGTCAATCGATGTAGAAGGATTAGATTATGAAGTTTTAATCTCTAATGATTGGTCTAAATATAGGCCAAAATATGTACTTACAGAAGTTTTGGATAGTAGCTTACATGAGATTGAAAAAAGCCAGATTGGAAAATTCATGAAAAATGTTGGATATTTTTTATATGCCAAATGTATCCATACAGTGATTTTTAAAGAATTAGTAAAAAATAATACCCACTAAATAATTATTCTTTCTATTTTTAATATAGGACAATAAACATTATTCCCTTAAAATTAATTCAACCACACCTAGTTAATTAAATATTGATTGGTTATTTAGAATACATATATCTAACTAAGGCCTTAACCAATGAACCCTGAAGGTGAAAAATCATCACCATTACAAACACCAGTACTCTTTCTTGTTTTTAATCGTCCAGACACCACAGAAAAAGTATTTGATGCAATACGTGCAGCCAAACCGTTAAGGTTATATGTAGCTTCCGATGGTCCCCGTGCAAATCAATCTGGTGAAGATGAAATTGTTAATAAGGTGCGCGAGATTTCTACCTCAGTTGACTGGTCTTGCGAAGTAAAGACGCTGTTTCAAAAAGAAAACTTAGGCTGTAAAAAAGCAGTCAGCAAAGGAATTACCTGGTTTTTTAAACAGGAAAAACAGGGGATTATTTTGGAAGATGATTGCTTGCCACATCCTGACTTCTTTGTTTTCTGTGAAAACTTGCTAGAACATTATGCAGATAATGAACATGTGTGGGCAATTACGGGAGACAACTTTCAAAACGGACAAAAGCGCGGTGAGGGTTCTTACTACTTCTCTCGGTACAACCATGTATGGGGTTGGGCTAGTTGGAGACGTGCTTGGCAGAAAGCGGACATGGAGATCAAATTCTGGCCTGAATGGAAAAAAAGTTCTACTTGGCAAATCTTTTGGGAAGACGTGGTTGCTCGAAGGTATTGGGAGAAAATTTTTAATCGGGTTCATCGGTCTGAGATTGACACCTGGGATTACCAATGGACTGCTAGTGTTTGGTATTTTGGAGGTTTAACTGCAACACCAAATGTAAATCTCGTAAGCAATATTGGCTTTGGGAAAAATTCGACCCATACAGATTCCCCAAAAAGTCCCTTCGCAAACATGCCTACTAGAGCTATGGGAAGGATAAACCATCTATCTTCTATTCAAAGAGATCTCGATGCAGATAGTTATACATTCGATTACCACTATGGAGGAATAAATCGCAGATTTCCTTATTCAATTTTGAATCTGCCCCAACGCCTCATGAACTACACAAATTACTACCTGAAACAGATAATCAAGTGAATTGTCGACTTTGCAACTCGCTAATTGGTAATCCATTTAGTGAAGCAGAACTGTTAGGACACAAGATCAAATACTTCGAATGCGCTCAATGTGAATATGTTCAGACAGAAGAACCATTCTGGTTGGACGAAGCCTATGCGTCATCAATAAATAAAAGCGATACCGGAATCATGGCCCGGAATCTTTCTAATGTTCGTCTCGTTCTAGCAACACTCACACTGATGCGCAAACGTACTGAAAAAGTTGTTGATTATGCTGGTGGGCATGGGTTTCTCGTACGTCTTTTGAGAGATAAAGGTATAGATGCCCTATGGTCAGACCCTTACAGCGAAAACTTAGTAGCACGTGGATTTGAATATCAGAAAGAAAATGAACTTGCATTACTCGTAACCGCATTCGAAGCATTTGAACATTTTATTAGACCAGTTGATGAAATGGGAAAACTACTATCTGTCTCATCTAATATCCTATTAACCACAACTCTTGTTCCAGATCCAACACCTACCCCATCTGACTGGTGGTATTATGGTTTAGATCACGGGCAGCACATTGGTTTCTTTCATCTTAATACTCTAAAGTATCTTGCAAAGATATTTAATTTAAATTTAATTTCCGATAGAAAATCTACTCATTTTTTCTCAAAGAAACGATATTCAAACCATATTTGGAAAAGTTTAATTATATTTTCTAAAATAGCACCTTACATGTTTTCAATTGGATTAGAATCAAAAACATGGAATGATAATTTTCAATTAAAACAGAAAAATATTTAATTGATTTAGAAAAAATAATTACTGAATATTTTGAATATTATTGAAAATTAAATTTAATAAAAATAATTTTAATTTGAACTATAAATATTATATAAAGGAATCAATTCTCTACTTAAGAGATTTATTCCTTTGGGGATTTGATAGCTTTTTCATCATATTTTCCAAATTTGAAAAACCCAATTCTGTTATCATTGTTCGAGTTGACAATATTGGTGATTTTATTCTGTGGCTTCCATCTGCATTAAAATTATGTTCTTACTACTCTAATGAAAGAAAACCAATATTAGTGTGCAACAAATCATGTGCTGATTTGGCAGTCTCTTTAGATTATTTCTCCAAGGTCATAGGTATAGATTTAAAAAAATTTTGTCGGAATCTTTGGTATCGTTGGCGTACTCTCCATAACATATCAGAACTTGGCCCACGCACCATAATTCATCCAAGTTACTCAAGAGTTTTTTCCACTGGGGATTCTATCGTTCGTGTGAGTTGCGCAAATGAGCGCATTGGTTCAGTAGGCAACCTAAGTAACACTTCCTTTGTACGAAGATCAATTTCTAATCATTGGTACACAAGATTAGTCCCTGCATCTTCATCAGATTTAATGGAACTAGAACGCAACACTGAATTCACACACGAGTTGGGTATCGTTGATAATCAAATTTCTATTCCTAAAATTCCAAAACTTCTTAAACTTTCACCTTCCAAGCAAATTTATCAAGACTCTTTCATTCTTTTCCCTGGTGCTTCAGCCTCTTTTAAATCCTGGCCTATTGAGGCTTTCGCAAACGTTGCAGTTAAAATCATAGAAAAATATCGTTGGAAGCCAGTAATTCTAGGTGGTTTTCATGAAATATCTTTAGGGCACCAATTAGAGGAAAAGCTTATTGAATATTCCCCCACTAATCTTGTTAATAAAACCGCATTAACTGAGCTTGTTGAGATCATTAGACTAGCCCGTATCCTTGTTTCTAATGACACATCCGCCGTACACATTGCAGCCAGTGTAAATACACAATCAGTCTGTATTCTTGGTGGTGGGCATTACGGTAGATTTTTACCCTATCCAGATTCAATTGGAGGAGCAAAACCAGTCAGTGTAGTTAATAGAATGGAATGTTTTGGCTGCAATTGGCATTGTAAATTCAGCAATGACCTTTCTCTTCCATATCCATGTATATCGAGTATTGAAGTAGATAGAGTCTTTGAAACTATCGAGAATATAATTAAATATTAAACTAATTTGTAATGAGAATCATTTCCAAATTTATTCTCTACCATCTCAATACATAATTTAAATTGATCTCTTTATACCAGAATAGTTATAAATCCTTGATTTGCTCTCTTAATCAAATTCCATCTATTCCAATTCAGATTAAAAATATTCTTGAGCAAAGTAAACATGAAGACACACTACTTAGTGATTGGATTGGTTGTTTTTCTTTGAAAGTATTAGATTTCAGTGATCAAATTTGGTTCCTAGATGTTCGTTACGCTTTTGGCTCTGCAGTTTTTCAGCAACACCTGATAGATTTTCTTGATTTCAATCTCATACATAATCCAGATAGCTACTACTCTTCCACTAAGAAAAAGCAAAAATTAATTTTGTATATATGTGCTGATGATCTTGAATTTCCAAATTCATATACAGGTTTTAAATTTACAAAGTTGCCCTACTCTAAAGAAAAAATACGTACAACAAATATTTGGCACCCTATCCCTGAACACTATCTCCCCGATTCAAATTATCAAAAGGTATATCGAGGATTAGTACCAAAAAAATTTATTTCAAGTGATCTAATTAAATTTTTGAACTCTTTCTTAGATACTAACTTTTCATCAAAATCTAAAAAATTTGCGACTACCCAAAATTCACTAAAAATTTCAGAAGCATCGAATATATCTAATGATAATGATGCTTTTCAATATACTTTACCTAGAAACACTTATCGAAAAGCTGAAGGTGGGAGACGGCTTCTACTTAATGATTCCAATCTCACCAAGACAAATCTCACTGTAATTACAGTCGTTTTTAATAATATAGCATTTATAGAACAGACAATCCAATCAGTTATAAATCAACAAGGGAATGGACTTGAATACATTCTTATTGATGGTGGGAGTACTGATGGTACCGTCGAACTTATTCAGAAATACAGCGAACATTTAACATATTGGATTAGTGAACCTGACCATGGCATCAGTAATGCCTTTAACAAAGCACTGCTACTTTCCAAAAATTGTTGGTTAAATTTTATGAACTCTGGTGACTATTTTATTCGTTTTGATCTTCTTTCTCTTTTGGAAAAGCATCCGGATCAAAATATTCTGACTGGATTTTGTCGATCTGATGGATTTTCTCTTCCATCTAAAATTTTGGCTAACCAACTAGGAATTGCGAGTAAAGCCAAACTCTCACACCAAGCTTCATTTATTAAAAAGAAAATATTCGCTACTTATGGATTTTTTGATGAATCCTATAATTCTAGAATGGATTATCATTTTTGGATGAGAGTTTTGCCTCATGAGAAATTTTATTTTATTAAACAATATATAGCGTACTATCAGAAAATTGGAGAGAGTAATAAAAACTTAGTTCGAATGTACAAAGAAGAACTCTTAATTAATTCAGAATTTTTACCAACTTTTTATTTCTTAAGAAGATTATTCATCATAGTTGGATCTTTTTTATACAAATTATTAATTAGTCGATATCGATAATCCAAATTCTTAGTCTATTCACCTAGACTTTTTTCCCATCATGATTAAATTTTCAATTTTGACTTAACCTCTCCTAAGTCAATTACATCCTGACCTCGCTTGTACACTTGTTGCATCCTACTTTGGTCCGGATTAACTACGCCTGTAGACATCCGCTCATTGTCATGGATTACGACACCCAAACATTTCCATTGAGGACTAGCTATGTCTGACCTACTTTCCCGCCTGGAATCTCGCATTCGCCAAGCAGTTGAAAAAATTGAAGAATATCAATTAGAAATTTCTGAACTCAAAGCACAGAACTTGGGCCTCGAAAAAGAGCGTCAAGAAATGCATGATAAGCTAGCATTGTTGATTGATAGCTTTGAAGAGCTCGAAGCCGCTGTTGATGAAAGTGAATCCTCAGTTGAAATCACCGAAGAAACTAAAGAAACTGTTGAAGTTGCTGGGGAAGAAACTGGTGATGAGGTTGAAGCTATTCAAGCGGAGTCCAGCGAAGACGATCACCAAAATGTTGACGTAAGTCACAACAACTCCCACAACTCTGTCAATTCTTACGCCGCATCCCCATGGTAAGACCGGCTGTTCGGTCTTTCGCGCTGTGCTGCCTAGGCAGCGCAGTGCTGCTCCTGGCCTCTTCGTTGGCCTATGCTCAGAACCGCCTCCACGTAGGTGTCCTTCCTGTTCAGAATCTCTACCGTATTCAGCCAGATAATTGGTTTTCTCGCCTCCTTCAGGAAGAACTTACCCGCCAGTTCCAGTTCAACGATCAATTTGCCGTGATGGCCCCAGAAACGGCCGAGCTTTGGAAAGAGCACCTACCTGATCAAGTTGAACAAATAATGCGAGAAGCTCGATTATCCCATTTGCTTCAACTGTCTACCCAACAAGTTCTCCAGCAACTTTCCATTCGCTGGACCATCTTTTCAATCAATGACAACCAACTTCAGAGGGAAGATTTTCGCAGTCAGCACTCTCTACACAGTATCAATGCTTTGCTCCAAGAACTACTTCAGGTGCTAGAGACAAAAAATGTAGCTTTCACTGACTTGCTCCTATTCCCTCAGGATGCTTCCCTCGAGGCACTAGAAGCCTTTTATCGCTGGAAAGATCTCAATCCCCAACCTTGGATCGCCGAAACACGTAGTGTACACCTTCAGGGGCTTAAAAATCTTACAGAACAATATCAAGGTTTGGATAAGCGAGTTCACTTCCAATCAGTGATCCTACAATTGCAGGAAGCCTACATACAACAACCAGTTCCCCCAGAACTCCTCAGTGAGATTCGGCAAGATTTAAACTCTTTACAAGATGACTTTTCCGACCATGCTGAATACCGTGCGCTCTCTTCCCTCTGGTTTTATGTGCAAGGCCAGCGATTCGAGGCAAAGGCTGAAGCCGTGATTGCCAATGCTCGTCATCCCTACCACGGTCCCGCGTGGCTTTTATATGGTTTGAGTCTCGATGATAATGAGCCCAATCCTCAGGCAATCCAACGCGGTCTACGTTACTACCCCTTTGTCAAAAGTCCCGAGACTCCAAATCGTGCTTTCACTGTTTTACGTCCAGAGTTGGGCCCATGGCTACCACAAAGTGCACAACCAACTGGTGCTTCTGATTTTGCTGATGATGAGCGACCACAAGAAGGCATGCGCTATCAGGATTTGTTGCAACAAGGGGTAACTCAGTTCGATCAAAAAAATTGGGAAGTTGCTCAGGCAGCAATGGAAGCTGCCCAAAAGCTACAACCTGAAGACGTGGAACCTGACCTCTATCTGGCTCGCATAGCTCTTGCGCAAAAACAGACGAGAGTTGCTCACAAGAACTTGTTAGAGTTACGAGATCGCTTTCCAAAAAACGATGAGGTCGCACTTTATCTTGGCTTTAGCTATGAGAAACAGCGTGACTTCAATCTAGCAGAATCACTTTATCGGGAATCTTTGCAACTCAATCCGGAGAATCCCAAAAGTGGCTTACGCTTAGGTACGGTTTTGATCAAGAAAGGACGCTATGAAGATGCTCGGAGTTTCTTAGAAAGTGTCACTTCAAAGTTTCCAGGATATGCAGTAGCCTGGTGGAATTTAGGACTGCTCTATCGAGAGCTTGGTGAGTTTGATCAGGCTAGGATGGCACTAAACACTGCGAGCCAGTTGAATCCAAACAACCTGCAGATTCAGTCTGTATTAATGTCATTGCCAGTTCCCATTAGTGAATAGACGTAGATTTTGGATTGAGGGTAATCATAGTTAAAACGTTTCTCCGGAGGAAGATCTTCTAGTGAACATTCCTTGAAACCACAACTCACGAATACGTTGTCTTCATGCGTACTCAACGCGATTGCTTGTAGTATGTCCTGCCTCTTCACCTCTCCTAGGACACCATTAATAAGTTCTCTCCCAATTCCCTGGTTACGATACGCTAGCGCCACTGACAAAGCCGCGATCTCTACAGTTTGCTGTTCTGGATAACTTATCAGTTCACAACAACCCAACACATCCTCATCCTGACAAAACAACCGATACCTGCCAATGTGTTGTTCAAGATAGTAGGTACTGCGTTGGACAACACTAGCGTCTCTCATCGGTCCACTCAGCAGTCCCCAAACTTGAGGAATATCACTAGGCCTAGCCGCTCGTACCTGTCGGTATGCTGTATTGGTGACCATAAGACCAATCCCACCAGAAGTCAGCGTCTCCGTTAGCAAAGCTCCTTCCTTGGTCGCATCTAACCAATGACATCTGGTTACACCTCGCTCACATGCGGTAGCCATACATTCTAGTCGGAGTCGGTTGATTTCACTTACAGAATTCTGCTGACGCAGCCATTGGCGTAAAATCGAGGTGTTTCTGTCTTTTTCAACCAATGGAGATGATATATTCTCCAACAAAATTAATTTCTTTGCTCTCAGCCGAATGGCTAGCTCTGTCGCTAGTTCCCTAGCTTCTAGTATCCAAAGATGACCTTGCCGACCTGTCCCCCAAGGAGCTAGCAAAGGAGTATGTCGTAGTTGTAAGGTCTCACGAATAGCCACAAGGTCCACCTCCTGCACAACTCCATTTGCTAAGTCCATTTCTAGGGTCTGAAAGCGTTCATCAGCATGAGCAGTAACAAAGTGACCACTAAGTGGCATGATTCCATGCCCGTACAGACAAAGTTTGGTCAAAAATTCCCAGTTAATTGCTGCAACTTGCTCCTGCATTGCTGTAAGGTCATGGCGCGAAACCGCTACTGGAAACGAACTTGTGTCCAGGGAGGACTGATTCAATGGTTGGTTATCATGGACCAACACCAATTGGACGCCAACGCGATGCAACAGTGCAAGTTCTTCCATGATTTTGGGAGCGACATCTTGTTGTAATAATTCTCCACTGACACAAACAACGAAAATTTGACGATGGAATTCTTCCAAATACGGCAACGAACCGCGAAGCGCTCGCACCAACGACTGTTGGTTCTCTAATACTTCGTTTCTCCGTGTCAACTTCTCTTCCCCCCGATTTTTTGATCTCATCGCCTGATTCCCTATCAGTCGTAATACCCAGTTATAATAGTAGCAGCTTGCTAAAAGACTGTCTGCAGGCCCTAGAGCAGCAGACAGCTTCGATGTATAGTTTTGAAGTCATTGTAGTGAACGATGGCTCAACAGACGATACTGCAAAAATGTTGGAGGAATTTAATCAACAAACCTGTCTCCAACTAAGAGTTCTACATCAGCAACGCTCTGGCCCAGGTCGAGCACGCAACGCAGGAGTAGCATTGGCTCGATTCAATTGGATTGGCCTACTCGATGCTGATGTACAAGCCGACTCAAATTGGGTGACATCAGCGTTGACTTGGATCCACGACCAATCAGGAGCAGGAGCTATTGAAGGTCAGACTATCGTTGGTAATCGAGAACAAATTACACCCTTAACACACCAGACTGAAAACCGTCAGGGCGGTCGATATCCAACTTGTAATTTGCTAGTTCGCAAGCAATTTTGTCATTTCCACTCTGGATACAAAATTCCTTTCCGAGAAGACACCGACCTTGCTTTCTCAATTCTCGAAGGAGGCTTCTCCATTCCCTTTGCCCAGGATTTAATCGTCTACCATCCTCCCTTAGCTCCAAAAGCTTCTCGTCCAACTCAATTGGCAAAGCGATATTTTTTTGACGGTTTGCTAGATCGACGATTTCCATGGCGCGCCACACAGCAGTTGGACACTCATCAAGTATGTGGCCTCCAGATTCCTAACTTAAAAAAATGGGGTTACAGCCTGATTGCACTTGTGCAGATGCTGATCCTGATAAGCCTAGTTTTCTTACCAACCACTCAATTACCAACTTTGGTTTTGCTGTTTATCTATGCTTCTGGAACCCTCTTAAGCTACCGTCTGCTGCTACAAAGTTGGAATCTGAGGCACTGGGGACTATCTCAACTCTTCGCCTACTCTCAAAGAATCCACCTGCTACCTTGGTCAATGATCAAAGCACTGTTGAAAGGCTATTGGCACTTCCGAGGAACTCAGCGCTTCTCTAGAGCCCAATGGTGGGAAGAGGTATGCCTGGGGCCAGCTTCCCGACGACCTAGAGATTTGATTGTACTCACAGAACACGCATGGAATCACAGTTCCTCTTTCTACGAGCAACAACTGGCCCAACATCTAGCTCGAACTGGTCATCGTGTTTTATTTGCCGCAGTCAACTCCCAAGTATCACAAACAAGATTTTCCTGGCAGGAGAAAATGAACAGGTGGATCTCTCCAATCCGTCAAACTGAGACAAATCTCTACGTCTGGTCTGCGAGCAAAATCCTATTGTTGAGCAAAACCCCCATTCACCAAAAATTATTTGGGTGGCTACTTCGACATCGCTTCCAGCAAATTGGCTGGGAAAACCCACTTGTTTGGTCCTTTCTCATACACGGGACTCACGTCAATCAAGCTGCTGGACTCAGTGATCTGATTTACCACCATTTAGAAACAGAGGACACAGAGCAAAGAACTGATAAAAAAACACTTCTAGAAATTTGCGGTAAAGCCCAAATGATCTTGACTAATACAAAGCAGAGTCAGCAACTTTGCCAAAGTTTAAATCCCAACATTCGCTATCTGCAGAGTTTTGATGAATTAGGGGTTCTCCGTTACTCCAACACCATCCAGGAAACGATATTTCGCTCTTCAGAAAAGCATCCTCTCTCTCACCTTGCTCTTTCTGGTACTTGAATCCAAAAGCTTATCCAACTCACTTTTGCCTTGCCCTCTCTACAGGCTTGCCTCAAAGATGATCCTCTTGATTTCCTTGATTCTGCCGTGTCCGCTCTCAGTACTGCCACACCATGAACCTATTTCCTCTCATTTCCTACAAATTTTCACAGAAAACTTTTCGCAAACTGCAACGCAAAGGACTTAGCGAAGAAGTCATCCGTCAACTATCTCACCTTGAGGAAAGGTTCTTCGAAACTCCCGAAGAATTGCAAGCAGAGTTGCCTGAGACAGCCGCGGTGCGTAACAACGAAAAACTCCTTCTTCAAAGTGCCAAAGGGTATTGTCGTTTAGACCGCCTGATTCCAAACCGTTCGATTCGCGAATGGGTTGAAGCACTACTATTTGCGCTGATTGTCGCTACTGTTGTTCGTACCTACCTGTTTGCACCCTTCAAGATTCCTTCAGGATCGATGATCCCTACCATTCAAATTGGTGATCACATCTTCGCAACAATGTACACCTATGGCACAGAAATTCCGGTTTTAGGTGTCCGTGTTTTCACTGATCCGGTCAAACGGGGAGATATCGTCATTTTTCCTTATCCAAAAAATCCGTCGGTTGATTACATTAAGAGGACTATTGGACTCCCTGGAGAGACCTTGGAGATTCGCAATGACAAAGTTTTCATTAATGCGAAAGAATTGGACGAACCCTATGCCTTTTTTGATCGCCCAAAAGGGCCATCAGATCAGTCTCCAAGTTTCAGCGATGGACCAGTCAGTAACTTTGGACCAGTCCAGATCCCTGAAGGAAAGTTATTTGTGATGGGAGACAACCGTTACAACAGCGCAGACAGTCGCTACTGGGGGTTTGTAGATGTTGATGAAATCAGTGGCAAAGGCCAAATCATCTACTGGTCTCACGACCCACGCGAAAGTCTGACTTCTGGCTATCAGTTCTCACGTATACTGACCCTACTCCGATGAGCAGCATCCGAGAGATTCCATGAAAACTTCTCGCAATGATTTGTGCTGGTGCGGCAGTGGCAAAAAATATAAGAAGTGCCACATGCTGCGAGACAAGATGAGCTCTTTTGGAAGACGAGGAACTCAAGGAGTGATCATCAAGACAGAAGAGCAGATTGAAGGCATTCGGCGTAGTAGCCAACTAACCCGAAAGATTCTGGATATGGTGCAGGAGCGAATAGGTCCTGGCATCACAACAGAACAGATCAATGACTGGGTTCACGAAGAAACTTTGGCCAACAACGCCTACCCTGCACCACTCAATTATCGTGGCAAATCAGCAGTAGGATTTCCAAAAAGTATTTGCACTTCGGTCAACAATGTCATCTGCCATGGGATACCCGGCAATGAAGTTCTCAAGGAGGGTGATATTATCAATGTCGACGTCACCAGCGTCCTAGATGGCTACTATGGTGACGCAAGCCGGATGTTCCTAATTGGTGACGTCTTGGAAGAGGCAAAAAATTTGGTCGATATTACCCAACAATGCCTACAGATCGGTATCCAACAAGTGAAGCCTGGTAAAACTACCGGAGACATTGGCCACGCAATCCAAACTCACGCAGAGGGTTCGGGCTATTCTGTTGTCAGAGACTTCGCCGGTCATGGAGTCGGTATTGAGTTTCACGAAGAGCCTCAAATTCTCCATTATGGGAAGCCCGATACGGGCATATTACTCCAGCCCAATATGGTCTTCACCATTGAACCGATGATCAATATCGGCCGCCCAGAATGCAAATTACTCAGCGATGGATGGACGGCTGTCACGCAGGACGGATCGCTTTCTGCCCAATGGGAACACACCATTCGGGTCACTTCCAATGGCTCAGAAATTCTGACTGCCTAAATCAGCAACCATCGAATTTCCTTGTATTTTCTACCCTGCTTTCTAGGCTATTAGAAAAGAGTAGCAACGCCCAACTTCTACAAATGGATCTCATGGACTCCTGGAACAAGCCACCTCGCAAATCCCCCTGGGACAAGCGGCAAACGACTCCGCCGAATGTCGATGAACTGTTGAACAATCTGCAGAACCGCTTCAAGCACCGCCTTCCTCAGGGTAACGCAGGCCTAATTCTGATTGTTGTTGCAGCTGCTGTCTGGCTAGCAACCGGATTTTTCATAGTTGATCCTCAAGAACAAGCCGTAGTAAAGCGTTTTGGAGTTGTTGATCGCGTCGTCGGGCCTGGTCCACACTACCATTTGCCCTCGCCTATCGAGAACATAGACAAAGAGAAAGTTACAGAGGTGCGCCGACTTGAAATTGGCTTCCGTACAATTGATCCAGGGCCTCCGGCTCGTTACCGTCAAGTACTGAAGGAATCCTTGATGCTTACTGGTGATGAGAATATCATCAATGTACAGTTCACTGTGCAGTATCGAATCAATAATTTGGAAGGCTACCTGTACAACTTAACTGAGCCAGAATCGACAGTGCGCGCAGCTTCTGAATCTGCTATGCGTGAAGTTATCGGAGATACAAAGGTAATGGACGCACTGACTGTCGGCAAAAGTCTGATCGAAACAAACACGGCCACCTTGCTACAGGAAATCCTGAAAGGCTACAACTCTGGAATCTCCATTGTGAACGTCAAGCTTCAGGATGTGCATCCACCAGATGAGGTTAAAGAAGCCTTCAAGGATGTGGTCAGTGCACGCGAAGATCAACAGAAGATGATCAATGAAGCTGAGGGCTACAAGAACAATCTGATTCCTAAGGCTCGAGGGGAAGGCGTGCAGGTCGTGAACGACGCACAGGCCTACGCTGAGCAGACAGTCCTGCTGGCACAGGGGAAGGCAAGCCGCTTCGAGCAGATTTACGAGGAATACCGCAAAGCCAAAGACATCACCAAGGCTCGAATCTACATCGAAACAATGGAAGAGGTCTTGCCCAAAGTCAACAAGGTTATTGCTGACGAGAAGTTAGGGCAAAATTTCATGCCATTCCTACCGATCAACGAACTTAGACGTGCAGCTAATACCGATGGTGGAGTCCGTCAGTCCACGACTATGCGCTGAGTACAAAAGCCTGCCTTGCAGTAGGCTTTTGTACTAGCGCAGAGTCCATCCGTGCCAACAGAATCGTTCGTATAGCTTGCGCCAATCCTCGAATTCTAGGTTTTCGGGCCGCAACTTCAAATACTGCTCCTCCAAGCTCCTTCTTTCCTGTTGAAACCAATCCGGAAACTGCTGTTTCAGATTACTTATCAATGTCTTTCGCCGTTGTTGGAAGAGACGCCTCACAAATTCCAGAAAGTTTTTTTCTTCTTCCTTGCTCCAGCCACTTTTTCTAGGCAACAAATGTATAACAGCAGAGTTCACCTTTGGAGGTGGAGCAAAAGCTTCTGGGGGAACATCAAAAGCGAATTTACGGTCAAATCCGAGACTTCCAGCAAGAGAGAGCGTACCGAACGATTTGCCACCTTCTGCAGTAGCGCAAATTCTTTGAGCAACCTCGTACTGAACCATCAAGGACCAGGAATTCCAGTATTCTCTCCAAGGTAGCAAGTGAAAGAAGATGGCTGTTGCCGCATTATAAGGCAAGTTGGCAACAATTCGAGCTGGTTGACTTGAAGGCAATAGCTCATCGATTAGCAACTCAAGCGCATCTCCACATAACAATTGAAATTGAGATGATCCTGCAAATTCCTGCTGCAGAAAACCTTGCAGGGTTGGATCAATTTCTACTGCTCTTACAAAAGCGCCAATTTCTAGCAGAGCTCTGGTCAGTACCCCTCTGCCAGGTCCGATTTCCAACACCTTGTCCCCAGCCTGCACACCAGCCAGTTCAATCATACGTTGTACATAGCGTTCCCGTACCAGAAAGTGCTGTCCCCATTTACGCTTCATAATCATACCGAAATTCACTTGTTTTTGCGGAAAAAGTTCGTTGGAATGCACACTTTTTCTCTCAACTCTCTGATGATGACTGGAAAACAACGACGCGCACTTCGTGCCCTTGCACATTCACTCAAACCATTGTTGCAGCTTGGCAAAAATGGACTCAGCGATCAGTTCCTGGATCAACTGAACACTGCACTTTTACAACATGAATTGATCAAGCTGAAGGTGTTGGAAAATGCTCCGAATACACCACGGGAATGCGCTAAAATTCTCGAAGAGCAACCAGCATTAGAAGTCATTCAGGCCATAGGAAGTACCATTATACTCTATCGTCCTCATCCTGAAGATCCACAAATTATCCCACCCTCATCTGATTGATTCTCAGCCACTGTAGGAAAGCATGAGCCAAACTTTCTATTGCACCACGCCGATTTACTACGTCAACAGCAATCCACACATTGGCCATGCTTATACCACTATCGTCAGTGATGCTATCATCCGTTTTCGGCGACTGTTTGGAGAAGATGCCTACTTTCTCACAGGCACTGATGAACATGGCCAAAAAATCGCTGAATCCGCAGCCAAAGCGAAAATGGAGCCGCAGGCGTTTGTTGATATGGTGACCCAAAAGTTTCAAGAGCTTTGGCCTGAGCTACACATCGAACCAGATCAGTTCATCCGTACTACCGAAGAACGCCACAAGCAAATCGTTCAACAGATATTGCAACAAATCTATGACAACGGCGAAATTGTTCTAAAGGAATACGAAGGCCATTATTGCGTGGGTTGTGAAGAATTTCTCAACGAGAGTGAGCTCATCGAGGGGCAATGTCCAACTCACCAAAAAGCCCCTGAGTTTCGCCAGGAGCGCAATTACTTCTTCCGGATGAGCACCTACCAGGACTGGCTTGTCCAAATGCTGAAGGATCAACCTGACTGGATCTATCCAGGGCGATATCGCAATGAAGTCTTACGATTTTTGGAAAATCCACTGCAGGACCTATGCATCTCACGTCCAAAATCACGCCTGACCTGGGGAATCGAACTGCCTTTCGACAGCGATTTTGTGACCTATGTGTGGTTTGATGCATTACTGAACTACACTTCTGCACTCGACTGTCCAGATGGTGAGTTGTTCCAACGTTACTGGCCTGTCTGTCACCACATCATTGGCAAAGATATTCTGAAGACCCATGCCGTCTATTGGCCCTGCATACTCAAGGCAGCTGGAATGAAACCCTTCGCAAGATTGGTCGTGCATGGTCACTGGGTGAGCAGCGGATCTAAGATGAGCAAAACCCTTGGAAATGTGGTTGATCCTCTGGCAATGAAAGAAAAGCTAGGGGTAGATGGACTGCGCTACTTTCTCGTACGGGACATGAGCTTTGGTGAAGACGCGAACTTCACCGAAGAACTAGCAATCACCCGCTACAATGGGGATCTTGCGAATAACTTTGGCAACCTACTTAGTCGAAGTGTCAACCTGAGTCGACAGAATTTTAGTGAATTGGTTCCTGAGTGTGGTGCGTTGACCAGTGCAGAGACAGCACTCCGAGCACAGTTTCAAAAAGGAGTGGAGCAAGTGCAGGAGTTCATCCGTCAGTTCTACCTGCACAAAGCGCTCGAACACATTGCCTGGATGGCCAGTCAAGTCAATGGATATCTCCAACAGCAGGCGCCATGGCAGTTGGCCAAACAAACAGATCAACGTGAGCGTTTGAGTACTGTGCTCTACACAGCCCTTGATGCAACACGTATCTTGATTGGCCTACTTGCTCCGGTAATGCCAGAGAAAATGAAGATTGCATCAACAACCCTTGGCCTGGAAGGTTCTCCTCAACTGACAGAGCTGCAGCCAGGATTATTGCAAAGCGGTACAGCACTCCCTAAGCCCAAACCCCTCTTCCCTAAAATACAGGTGCCCAAAACACAACAGGGAGAACCAACCCAAAAAGAAGATTCCACTCCTGAATCCGAAGCAACTCCATTGAATATCGATGAATTCAACAAAGTTGAGTTGAAGGTTGGCCTGATTCGAGATTGTGCCTCCATCACTGGATCAGAAAAACTACTGCACTCACACGTTGATCTGGGGGAAGGACGCTTGCGTTCTATCGTTTCCGGGGTAGCCCTAAGGTTCTCTCCTGCTGACTTGATCGGACAGCGTGTTATAGTGGTCAGCAACTTGCGTCCAACCAAGCTGAGAGGGGTCCTTTCAGAAGGAATGATTCTTTTTGCCGAATCAGAAAAAGGCTTCGAATTGGTAAAGATTCCAGAAACGGTTGTACCTGGCTCAACGGTTCGCTAACGCCTTATTTGAAGCGTTTGCTTTGATTTGACAAAGGACGGGTCGGGTGGAATACTGCAATTAATTTTTGTTTAGTGTGTTTTGCCTGCTGGAGTTTGCATGCGCGAGTACCTTCCCATTTTGATCATGATCTTGGTTGGCATCGGGTTAGCCGGAGCCTTCACTGCCATCAGTATTCTGTTTGGGCCCAAGATGAGCACTGAGGTCAAGCAAACTCCCTTTGAGTCTGGATTCCTGACTCAAGGCACAGAAGGGCAGCGCTATGACGTCAAATTTTTCATGACAGCCCTGGTTTTCCTCGTCTTTGATGTCGAAGTTGTCTTTCTCTATCCTTGGGCAGTACAAATTCGTGAGTTACACTGGCCCGGCCTGATCGCAGCGCTCTTCTTCATTGGTGTACTCGTCCTTGGTCTGGTCTATGACTGGAAAAAAGGCGCATTGGAATGGGAATAATCCACCACTCAGTTCAAGGAACCTATGGAATCTGCCCACTACGGTGATTTCCTGACTACCAAATTTGACAATGTGGTCAACTGGGCACGTAAGTTTTCCCTGTTTCAGTATCCATTCGTCACAGCTTGCTGCGGAATGGAGTACATGTCAGCCTCCTGCTCCCACTACGACGTCTCCCGCTTTGGTGCAGAAATCCCTCGTTTCTCACCACGCCAGTCCGACGTCCTATGGGTAGTCGGCACCGTCACCCATAAGATGACTCCTATCCTGCGCAACGTTTATGACCAAATGGCTGAACCAAAGTGGGTAATTGCTTTTGGTGCCTGCGCTTCCTCCGGGGGCTTCTACCAGAATTACTCTGTGCTGCAGGGAATTGATCGGGTGATACCGGTGGATGTTTATATTGCAGGCTGTCCCCCCCGTCCTGAGGCAGTGCTGGATGGGCTTATGGAACTACAGAATCGTATTCAAAATGATGGACCTAGCGCTCTTCAAGGCAGCATCAATTCCGCTGCGATCAACCATCTGGACCAAAAGAAACTTCAACTCAGCCGCTTCCTTGAAATTCCTGAAACAGAAGTGGTTGAAAATGCTCAGAACCCGAAGAGTAACCGCGCAACTAAGGCAGGCTATAGCTACTCCAAAGGCTACATCGACACCAACGCCACACTGGGCTATGACACACCGAAAGGTCGCCGTGACAAGGACAATCTCAAAACAGGTTGAAAGCTATGTCTGAGGAAAGCTCAGAAAGTGTTGAGAGTATTGAGACCTCGGAACCCTCTGAAACCAGTGCGGTCATCAACCTGGTTCAACAGGAGCATCCCGCAGCGATTTTGAGTACGCATCGGCATCGTAGTGACGAAACACTCGTGCTAAAACGCGAGTTTATTCAGCCAATCTGCAGACTACTACGAGACCATCCAGATTGCCAATTTGAGATGTTTGTCGACCTGACTGCGGTGGATTATTTGCTGGTAGAAACCAACCTACAGCAAACCGAGCGCTTTGAAGTCGTCTACCACCTACGCTCGCTCAGCAAGGACCATCGAATTCGCCTGAAGTGTCCTGTACCTGAAAACGATTGCCAAATTCCTTCAATTCACTTGCTCTGGCACGCGGTCAACTGGTATGAACGAGAATGCTACGACATGTACGGCATTCACTTTGAGGGACACCCCAATCTAAACCGCATCTTGATGTACGAACAGTTCCAGGGACATCCCCTGCGCAAGGACTATCCTATGGACAAGCAGCAACCTCTGCTCGAACTCAACGATGTCGAGGAGCGTTACCACTATGGGAGGTTTGAGTGAGCGCCAGCGAGCTAACCACGATCTCTGCAGAAGAGCTGAAACCGATCCATCTGCCCGGAGCAATTATTCCAGCTCCACCCGAAGAATCAGACACTTCAATCATGCGCATTGAAATCGGTCCAGCTCACCCAGCAATGCACGGCATAGTACGCCTGACTACCTATTTGGATGGTGAGCAGATTGTTGGAATGGTACCAGAAATCGGCTACCTACACAGGGGCTTTGAGAAAGAGTCTGAGAATTCCAAGTGGATTCAGGTCATCCCTTACACAGATCGCCTCAATTACGTTTCCCCGGTGCTCAACAACATCGGCTACTCCATGGCTGTTGAGAAGTTGTTCGGTGTTGAAATTCCAAGGAGAGCCCAGTTTGCCCGGGTGATCATGGGCGAAATTTCACGCATCACCGATCATCTCACCTGCCTTGCCGCCTGTGCAATGGAAGTCGGAGGATTCACCTTCTTCCTCTGGTTCATCAAGGCACGAGAGTACCTCTACGAACTACTGGAACAAGTCACCGGCGGGAGAGTTACTATCAATTGGACTCGCTTTGGCGGCAACGGCACTGATTTCCCAGATGGCTTTCTAAAGGAAGTGGAAGTCCGACTCGAGAAAGTTCGAGAGGTGATTGAAGAGGGAGATCAGCTCGTTACTAGAAACAAGATCTTCATCGACCGCATGAAGAACATCGGAGTCCTCTCTAAAGATAAAGCGATTTCCTACGGTTTCACAGGCCCATTGCTGCGTGCCTGCGGAGTGCCCTACGACATCCGTAGGGCAGATCCACATCTTGTCTATGACGAACTGGACTTCGAGATTCCCATTGGAGAAGTCGGTGATTCCTATGACCGCTTCCTGGTCCGGATGGAAGAGATGAAGCAAAGCATATCGATCATCGAACAAGCTATCGACAAGATTCCCTACGGACCAGTGATGACACGTGAGCGTTACTTGGGCTATCCAGACAAGAAAGAAGTTTATGGTAGCATCGAGGGATTGATCGATCACTTCAAGATGGTAATGGAAGGCCATCATCCACCGGCTGGAGAGGTGTATCAACCCATCGAAGGGGGCAACGGAGAGCTAGGCTTCTATCTTGTCTCTGACGGTTCTGGTGATCCAGTAAAATGTCGTGTCCGTCCACCCTGTTTCAACTATGTTCAAGCTATGCCGGAGTTGGCCCTCGGACACTACGTCGCAGACATCGTCGCAATTTTTGGTTCTATCAACATGATCGGTGGAGAGCTCGACCGCTGAGCCAACTGGAAAACCATGCAACTCGTTCTAGAATTTCTAGCCCTACCGTTTGTGCAGGATGTGTTGAAAATCCTCTTCATCTTGCTGCTCTTTGCCATGCCTTTGGGTACATTCATGACCCTGATGGAACGCAAGTGGAGTGCTGCCGTTCAGGATCGGATTGGTCCAAACCGTGCGAACATCGGATCATACCGAGGACGAGGCCTGCTACACATCGCTGCTGATGCCCTGAAGTCAATTTTCAAAGAAGATCTGATTCCTAAGGGAGCTGATAAGTTCCTCTACACAATCGCGCCCTTCTTCAGCTTCATGTCAGCAGTAGCAGTCTTTGCCATCATTCCAATCGCTGGTCCAATTGGTGATTTCAAGTTTCAAGTCACCGACGTACAGCCCGGGCTACTCTTCATCTTTGCAATCACATCCCTGGGCGTCTATGGTGCCGTCCTGGCAGGGGCATCCTCCAACAGTAAATTCGCTCTCTTCGGTGGAACGCGAGCTTCAGCCCAGATGATCTCCTACGAAGTCTTCCTAGGGCTCTCACTGATGGGACTGTTCATGGTCTATGGCTCCACGCAGGTCAGCATTATTGTTGAAGGCCAAGGAGAGCACTGGTTCGGCCTGATTCCTAAGTGGGGTGTCTTTACACAACCACTGGGATTTGTGGTTTTCTTCACGGCCTTGATTGCAGAAACCAAGCGGGCACCTTTTGACGCTCCGGAGGGAGAATCCGAGATTGTCGCTGGATATTTTGTTGAGTACTCCGGAATGCGCTGGTCGTCATTCATGCTTGCGGAATACATTGCCATTGTTGGAGTTGCTGCTCTGATCACGACTCTCTTCTTCGGTGGTTACCAGGTGCCTTGGCTCTATCACTGGGAATCAGCACCACAGTGGCTAGTGACCCTGCTCCAGTTTAGCAAGTTCACAAGTTTCACCCTCATTTTATGCTGGTTCCAGATTCAAATTCGTTGGACGGTACCAAAGTTCCGCTTTGACCAGACGATGGCCCTGGGTTGGAAAAAATTACTCCCAGTTGCCCTTCTAAACACCGTGGTTACGGCAATCATCATTGTGGCCCTAGCCTGATTCCTTTTCTCCTCCTAAGCCTGATATGAAGTTCAAAGTCAAGAAAGTAGATCGTAGCGAAGGACTCAAGGAAGCCCTCTACATCCCGGGCATCGCTGTTGGACTGAAACATACGATGCGTCACTTCTTCCGCAACATCATCGGTAAAAAAGACGTTGTGACAATTCAGTATCCAGAAGAAGAGCGGCCAATTTCTCAGCGCTGGCGAGGTCGACATCGGCTCACCCGTCGCGATGATGGCTTCCTCAAGTGCGTTGCTTGCTACATGTGTGAGACAGTTTGTCCAGCAAAATGCATTCATATTGAAGCCGGAGAGCATCCAGACTTTTCGGTGGAGAAGTATCCGGTTAGTTTTGATATCGATGAGTTGCGCTGCGTATTCTGTGGCCTGTGTGTGGAAGCCTGCCCTAAGCAAGCAATCCGTATGGATACGGGTGTCATCGGAATGGCCTATCACTCACGGGAGTCTTTCAACTTCACGCGCGACTTGCTCCGTGACGCCTACACTCCTAACGAAAAGACCAAATACACTGACGCTGACTTGCCCAAACCTCCGGATCAACAGAGCGCCCTCCCTAATTCGCGTGGAATCCCAGCACTCTAATCTCAATCGGTCTTGGAAAGCCACGAATCCTTCAGCCCAGCAGAGCAACTCCAGCTTGCACAGTACGTAACGAACACCAAACGCCCGGTGTTCGTACTGACCAATCTTCCCGAAGTCATCAAGGGTGCACTATTTTCGCGCTACTCCCGCTCCACACTAGGGCTACGCACCTTGCTGCTGAGAGAATTTCTGCAAAATGATGAGGCCGGGTTTCAAGCTCCTACCACTTCCCAAGATTCTCGGCTAGCACTGACCAAGGCCCAGTCCTTTTATGATCGCATTCTCGATGGCTATGGAGACGACTCCATTGGTGAATTAGGAGGTGCTCACCTGGCACTGGAACAGGTTTCCATTCTGGCAACCAAGGTACTGGAGGATGCAAGGATTGGTGGTTCACCACTGGAAAAATCCACCCGCTATGTCAGCTTTGCCCAACAGATCAATGGAGACTTTCAATTTTACAAAGATCCACGGGTGCTCGCTTCTGCTCACGCAGAGCTCTATCTAGAGACAAACAGAGAGCTTTTTCGAACCTATGCTGAGCTGATTGAACCGGTCAGGGACTACCTGCGCAAGGTCTTGCCTCCCGAACCTGCTCAACCACAAGCTGCCTATGAACGTTCGATTCGTGCACGGGGATTTGACCTGCTACGTGGCCTGTTACCAGCCTCGACACTGACGAACATGGGTGTCTTCGGGAATGGACGCTTCTTCGAAGGACTGCTGATTCGTCTCCGCTTACAGACCTTGCAGGAATTTCAAAATCTGGCCAGTGCCGCTGAGCAGGAACTACAGCAAGTCATTCCATCTTTCATTCGGCGGGCAGATCCAACCCATCGGCACTTCTACAGCCAACTGAAGTTCCAGCAGCAAAGCCAGGACTTTTTCAACCGCTGGGTCCAACCGCCGACACTAAAGTCATCGACTCCTCAGAGTGCCAGTGTTGAACTGCTGAGTTACGATCCAGAAGCAGAAATCGAGGTGCTGGCAGCCTTATTCTACGAAAACAGTGAGTTGCCTTTTGCCCAAGCCAGGGAGAATGTGCGTGGATTGTCAGACCAAGAACGGGAGAGCCTGTTGCGTCAATGGGCAGAGTTACGCGAGCACCGACGCCACAAACCAGGTCGTGCTCTGGAGCACGCAAGCTATACTTTCGATATCGTTGGGGATTACGGCTCCTACCGAGATCTACACCGACATCGAATCCTGACCCAGGAAAGGCAGCGACTGACTACCCGACTTGGCTACACAATCCCAGGATCATTAGTTGATGCAGGGCTAGAAAATCCAGTGAGGAATGTTCTGGAGAAAGCAGCTAGTGCATTTGAAGTGTTGGAGGAAAGGTTTCCACAAGAAGCACAATATGTGGTACCTATGGCATATCAGCTACGTTGGTCGTTGAAGATCAACTTGCGCTCCTTGATGTGGCTGGTGGAGTTACGGACTACTCCACAGGGGCATGAGAATTATCGCTGGCTGGCTCAGCAAATGTTCCAGCGAGTACAGGAAGTTCAACCCCGACTGGCCCAACTGATGTGCTTCGTGAATCTGGAAGATTATCCGCTAGGTCGTTTGGCAGCAGAGGTAAAACAGGAGCTACGCAAGCAGTCTTCCTAGCGCATGCCCTCTGCACATTTGAGTATCTGGACCGAAATCAGTGCTGGTTGCACGCCAAGTAGCTTACCGATTTCCACTGTACAGCGTCCCTCGATTCCTGGATGCCGCACCTTGGGTGATTTTTCAGCTCGGTATTCTTCGACCCACTCCTGCCATAAGGGCACTTCCAATGTCATTTTTTCAAGCAAGGCGAAGCGGTCTCGATTGCTCCCCCAATCCTCGATCTGGACTTCTACGTAGTAACGTAGATCCTGGGGAGATTCGAAACTCATATCTTCTTCCTTATCAGTTTCAGGTAAAATCACCGGCACTTCCGGTCGTTGTTCATCAGGCAGATTCCAGCCTAAGCGCTCGACCACTTCTCGATAAGTTTCCTGTAGCATCAGTGGTTCCAGCAAATCTGCTTTTGCCAATGCAGGTTCTGGATCAGGTTGTAGTTCTTCCTGCAGCAGAGCACTCTGCTGAAAGACATATTTCATTTCCGTACAGAGTGCACGGATGTACTCGACAGTCAGCTGATCCAATTCTTTGAGAGCCTGATGGCGCTCTTGTGGATTTTGAAGGCGGCGCACATCGACATGCAGTTCGTCAATTTGGCGCTTCAGTCGAGTGCGGTTCAAATCGTCAGACAACGGCATTCCTATCCTCCCCACAAAGGATCACATTAGCGGAGCTTTTCAACCGATGCCCCTTTGCAAAATTCGTCACGGATTTCTCCAAACAGTTCAAATTCTGTTAGTCCTGATCATTGTTAGTTCCCTGCTTAACTGGACTGTCCTAGCGGCTGAAGAGAGCAACAACCCAATCTCAATTGAAGGACAGGTCCGAGTTCCCCAGGGAGTTTCCCTCTCCGAAGGTCTGGATGTAGTGCTGATCAAATTCGTACTTGATCCTAGCGGCGAAGTCGTGCCTGCTGGCCCGGTTGAACGAATCAAGACCGACGATATAGGCCGCTTTCGCTTCGAGAATCCTCCCCGGGATGACCAAGCCGGATACCGTCTGGGAACTAGATTTGAAGGGAACCTCTACAGCTCCGAAGTTTTCTTCATGCGTCCGGAAAAACAACTGATTAATGTGGACATCCGTTTACCGTCCACCAGCTTCGATACCAGCACACTGGTCTTCAGCGAGTCCTCATTATTCCTTGAGTCCAATATCGATCAACTTATTGTCACGGAGGTCATCAGCATCCAGAATCCGACCGAAGACAATATTCTCAGCACCCAATCTCCATTACTAATGGAACTACCGAACGCACATGAAAACTTTAGTGTTCTCGAAGATGGTCCGGAAACCTATCAACAGAAGGGCACTCAATTGCGCTGGACTCGTGGCTTTCCACCAGGAGACACACAACTGCTCTTCCAATACACCATTCCAGTTTTTCTGGGCAGTCACTTGCTCCAGAAGCGCTACGCTCATCCACTGGATCGGGTCAGCATCTTCACTCCAGCCAAACGCTTGGACGTGAGTTCTTCCCAATTGACCTTCCAGGGGAATCAAACCTTCGGTGATGTCGACTTTCTGGCGTGGCGGGCACAAGCCAGTGATGCCAGCCTGTTGGAGATCAGGATTTCCAATATCCCGGTGGACTCTCGCAACTATGCTTTTGTTAGCTTGGCTGTCTTCCTGACGTTGCTGCTGGCGGTTGGTTGGTTCTTCTGGCGTCGAATGCCTGGAACCGGGTTGGTTCAAAAATAGTTAAACAAAGCCTGCGTTGGGTGGCAGGAACGATAAATTCGACGCAATTCCCGAGGATCCGCCGAATTCAGGGCCTCTTCATAGGGGATCTGGTAGTACCGTTCCACCATCTTTCGAAACCGCAACGCGCTATTGTGACTGTCAAAAATAAAACTCATAAGACAACCTCCAAAGATAAATAAAGCACGTTCCCTTCAACTCCTCAAAAATCATGCCAACTCCTGAACCGATTCTCTCTACAACCCACACCCGCGGAAGGACTCTCACCCTGCTCTTACTAGGGATTTTCCTGATCTTGCCATGGCTCGGACTGATTGGACTGGGACTGCTCTGGCTGGAAGAACGTCAGTGGCTTTGGTACGGTACTGGGGTGATTGGGGCAACTCTGTTGATCAGCGGAATCGGATTCCGCTGGTCACTTCGTGACTGGAAACCCAAATCGATGACCAAGCCCTTTGCCGCACACTGGCCCCATGACACTCAACCCCTCTGGGAGGCCATCCAACAGAGAGCCCGTCAGGCCGCCCAAAAGCCAGAGTTGCTACAACAGCCAGTTCATCTTCAGGAACAACTCTTACAGGAAATTCAACAAGTCGCCTCTCACTTTCACCAGGATTCCTCCAAAGCTCTACTGGAAGTTCCCCTACCTGCACTGCTCCGTATTGTGGAACGGGCTACGTTGGATTTCCGACGAGATTTGGAAACCCATTTACCCGGAGCCCACCTGCTGACGATCCACGATCTATTACGTACACGGCGCCTATATCTGCTAGGTAGTGATCTCTACGCACTCTACCGGGCTCTCTCCTTCGGGTTCGCACCACAGGCGGCAATTTTACGAGAAATCCAGGGATGGTTCAGCAGTGAACTATTGACGGCTTCCCGGCAGGAAGTATCCGGTTGGTTGCTGAGGGCATTGTTCGAACGCGTAGGATACTACGCCATTGAATTGTATAGCGGCTCCGTGATGATCGAAAAAGCTGACCTACAGCAATATCGTAGCTCCACCAGTACGGCCGATCTGCAACAACAGCAATCCCATACTGAGTCGCTGAATCGAGAACCCTTGCGCATCTTGATCCTCGGCCAGGTTAACTCCGGCAAATCGAGTCTAGTCAATGCGATGTTTGGCAAGTTGCAGGCAGCAACCGATGCACTTCCAGTGGAGCAAGGCCTGACCCCCTACCTGCTGGAACAAGATGAACTCCCCCAGGCACTTATCCTCGACTCTGCTGGCTTTGGTCTACATACAGATGAAAAACTACCCAAGGCCTGGTGGAAAGCAGCTCGCAGTTCCGATGTGCTACTTTGGGTCTGTGCAGCCAATCAGGCTGCTCGGCAGACTGATAAACGATTACTCGACCAACTCCGTGAAGAATTCCACGAAGCCAACCTGCCCTCACCCGTTTTGTTCGTGGTGCTGAGCAAGATCGACCTGCTCCGTCCCTTTCGCGAGTGGGAGCCACCTTACAATATCGAACAGGCTGAGCGTCCCAAAGCCCAGTTGATTCGTCAGGCACTAGAAGCTATCGCCCAAGACCTGGAGGTACCTGCGGAGAGCGTAATTCCAGTTTGTCTGGAGCATGGGAAAGTCTACAACGTCCAGGAAGCACTGATTCCCAGCATCCTCGGAAGCCTGGATGAATCAATGCGGCACAAGTACCTGCGCTGTCTGCCAGATCTACAGTCTCGTCAAAATTGGGAACAAAGCTGGGAACAGGCACGAGAGACCGGGCGCCTACTCGCTAAGGGAGGATTGCGACTGGTACGTCGAGCCGCCCACACCGTCAGCGATTGGGAAGAGCGCATCAGTCGCTAGTGATCCAACTCAGAGGGTCTCAGAGTTGCGGTGGGCACCGTCACAGAATGGCTTCTTATTGGAGAGTCCACAGCGGCAGAGAGCCACTGTGCCTTCTTTTTCAATTTCGTTTCCTTCAGAATCTACCACGATGACCTTGTAGCCCTTGATCATGTAGGGGCCTTTGGCTGACATCTGAATGCGTATTTCTTCCATTGTTCCTCTAAGGATGGGTTGTTTGTGTCTAGCGGCAACCGTGTACCGCTTCTTCCAGTTTGACCAAATTGGATAAAATTCCTAGTCCAGAAATATTCTTCACGCAAATCTTGCATTCTCAAACAGAATATTGAATTTTGGCCAGCTTTCGCTCAAATCGTTATCGTCGCGTCAAAAAACGTTATCGATAACGTCAGATTGGGGGGTAGTTGGTTCTCCAATCTGATGATTCACCTATGCTGGAGCCGTTATGGATCCCGAAAAACAGTGCCAGAGCAATGCGGAGAGGCAACACACTTACCGGCTCAAGCTACGTAAGAAGGGATTAGAGAGAGTGGAAATCAAACTATCAAAAGAGAGCAAGCAACTCCTCAAAAAGCTTTGTCGTGATTTTGACATGAATCGGCACCAGCTCGTTCAGCGTTTGCTAGATCGTACAGCAGTTGCCGAGCGCAGCGCCCCAGAGTGGCTCCGTAGTGAGAGAAAACTCCCAGCCGGCCTGCACGCCTCTGAAATACCCCCGCCTGTTGCCTAGCTGTGGCGGAATGCGGAAAAAATATTCCAAACCCCCTGACTGAAAGGAATTTCCATGTTATTGGAACATAAGCACTTGATCGTCTGTGCTGCAATTTACCACTCCCCCTGCAACCCAAGCATAAAAGACGACTGGATGCGTCAACTGGTTCGAGACATCCGCATGAAAGTGCTGATAGGTTCCTTCTCAGTCTACTCGGCCATGCCCGGCAATCAGGGCCTGACCAATGTCACCATCATCGAAACCTTTCACATCACTGTTCACGTCTGGGATGAAGTTTCTCCTGCCCTGATACAGATGGATGTTTATTCCTGTGCTGAGTTTGACCCTCAACTGATTTTCGATCATCTCCAGAGCAACTTTGGTCTCGCCAAGCTGGAGTGGAAATTTATCGACCGCGAGCACGTACTGGATGAGATCCCTCTTAGCCGGCCCACGCTTTTCCCCGTGCCCAGTCCATTAGAAGCAGTCACCTGAATGGTTCACACTCACCAAGGAGTTTCTGATGGAACAAAATCTTTCTACACTCAATAACTGGCCGGCCTACCATAACCTGGATGATGAGCAGGACGCACAAGATCATTTCATTGCCCGTGATGGCGTCTCCTTCGCAGGTACTCACCTGATTGTCGATGTCTGGGGAGCAGATCAACTGGATGACCTGGAACTAATGGAATGTGCGATGCGAGAGGCAGTCGAAGCCGCCAAGGCTACCCTACTCCACATTCACCTCCACCATTTCACTCCCAATGGTGGCATTTCCGGAGTGGCTGTGCTAGCTGAATCACATATCAGTGTACACACTTGGCCGGAGCGTCAATTTGCTGCTTTCGACATCTTCATGTGCGGTGGTGCTAAACCAGAACTGGCTGTCAAGGTACTGCAAACTCATTTTCAGCCTGGACAGTTCCACGTGAAGGAGTTGTTGCGGGGACGTATAGGAAGCCATGGAGACATTTAGCGAGAAGCTCTACAAGGGCTACAGCCAACACCTGGAGATCACCGAGGTGTTCTTTGAACAACGCACAGAGCACCATCACCTGGTCATCTTTCAGAACCCCTGCTTTGGTAGGGTAATGGCCCTGGACGGTGTGGTCCAGACAACTGAGGCCGACGAGTTCATCTATCATGAGATGATGGCCCACGTGCCGCTATTTGCTCATGGTCAGGCCACAGAGGTGCTGATCGTCGGTGGGGGAGATGGCGGCATGCTGAGAGAAGTGATACGACACCCAAACGTCGAGCAAGTAGTACAAGTGGAGATCGACCAGGCCGTGATCGAAATGTCAGAACGCTTCCTGCCACAACATTCCCAGGGAGCTTTTCAGGATCCACGGGTAGAGATCGTGATTGCTGATGGCCTAAAGTTCGTTCAAGAAACCCCTCTTCGCTTTGACGTGATCATCTCAGATTCTACCGATCCAGTCGGTCCTGGAGAGGCTTTATTCACCAAGGGCTTCTATGCCAACTGCCACCGCTGCCTAAAGCCAGGGGGAATTCTCGCAACCCAGAACGGTGTCTGCTACCTGCAGCTTCAGGAGGTGCGTGATACCTACCAACGATTGCGGCACATCTTTGCTGATACAACCTTCTATGGAGCATCAGTACCCACCTATGTTGGGGGCATCATGACCTTTGCCTGGGGAAGTGACAACAGGGCACATCGTCAAGTCTCTCTGACCACGCTGGAAGAGCGCTGCAAAGCTGCAAAGCTGCAAACTCGCTACTACAACCCTGCCATTCACCAAGGAGCTTTCGCCCTACCCCAATACGTCTTGCAGGCGATGCAGGAAGCGATTTCTTAGCGACAGTCTGTAAGCTAGAAAGCCTCTTCTGCTCCAGAAAAATCAGGCCTCTAGGAGTTGTAGCGACGTCAGCAACGCTCCCAAAGTTCCGGAATCTTGTAGACACAAGCTGAAGAATAGAGCCCACACATTTCACTGATGAGTGGTGGATTTCAGTGGAACAAATCCTAAAAACTGCTAACCTAAAGATTCTGTTGTGGGGGTGTTCCGGTATTCGACTGGGTGTGGAACTCACTGAGAGCAAGCCGTGGGTGATGGACGTCCACGTAAAAACGGTCATCAAAATTATAGCTGCAAACAACAGCGACTACGCTCCGGCTCACGCAGCAATCGCTGCCTGAGTAGGCGTCTTGCGGAGGTAGGCCTGAGGGCCTCCGTCGAGGTGTAACCCTTTACTTGGGCTGGTCTGACTGGGCTTCTGACGGTCAGATGAGATCAACTGGAAGTGTATAGTCGTGAGGCGGTCGATTGCCAACACCGGCTGTGAAAACGACAAGTTTCGACTAAGCTTGTAGCGCTTCGTGGGAAAGCATTTCAGGACGCGAGTTCGACTCTCGCCACCTCCACCAGCATTTCTTGGCTTCCCAGCCCTTTGGTGTCACTATTGGTGTCATCATGTACCAAATTAACCTTCCATAGCACCACTGAATATTTCTACCTAGCATTGACTTTCCAAAGTTAGCTTCCTAGCCTTATCCCAGTTTGCAAAACAAGGCTTCGATTTTATAAAGTGATAAAGAAATTTTTTTGAAATTCCACTTTCTGCTTCAAGACAGTGCAAATTAGCCCGCCAGAGTATTTTCAGCTTATCCATTTTCATCAGTGACGAACATCTGCTTTCTTGCTGAAAAGCTCCCTTCTAGTAATTTGCTCACCTTATCTCTCCAAATTCTTCTCCAGATTTTCACCCGTTTTATCACCTGAGCTATTAAGCAGACCTGCATTTTCACAAAAAACCGCGGGGATTCTACGCTAAGCGGCACCAGAAAGTAGCCTGAGATCAGATTCTGAACATTATGTATCTCCGGTCAGAATAGTTAATAAGAAGACTTTGATAGCTGAGATGAAGGCTCGCCCAAGTAATCGTCTCAATCTTCTCAAAGATCTTATTCAAATCATGAAAAGCACAAATGCTTCTTCATTTTTTAAGAGCGGTAGCACCACAATCATCCACACAGGAAATCACGCTCAACTCAATCGACCTATTAGAAGACTCCATTTTTGATAACCAGATTTATGTGAACTCAGGCGAAAGCGTGATTGAACAGATTTCTCCGATTAGTCCAGTTCCTGTGAATTTATTGGTAGTTGATGGAGATACAACTAGACACTGTCTTGATGTACTCAAACAGCAGGGTGGCTCCAACAACAGATCTGATCAGGCAGCGCTAGCAGACGTCTGATCAGCCTTCCCAAATGCATATTGTGTAAATGGAATATCAGGATTATCAGCCAGAACATCAGGGCTCACATAAGCTGGAGCATCAAGAATTACATCACATTCTGGCAAGTATTGAGATGTATATAGATTCCAGTCCAACCCTTCCATAATCAGCCCTGATACTAAATTTTCTGTAGGATCTGGTGTAGTAATGTAGTACCTGTTTGTTCTCCAATTGCTTGTTGAAAAACATAGAATACTGAAGCGGTCACTACTGAATATTTCTTCCAGCACGAAGTTCTTTCTACTCATTTTTCATCTCTCCCCTGGTAATTCGTCAAACATCTTTAATTTTATCTGGGCTTCAACCTTTTTTGCCAAATAAGTAGCTGGAAAAATCATTCCAAGTTTCAAATCTCAAACAACTAGTTTTTGGAACATAGTAAAAAGCACCCTCAATTCCACTGCGGTACTCCCTAAATACGAAGTCACCTGCAACGGAATACCGATTATCTGAACACTTAGAGGGGATCTATTAAAGGAGCAAGATGTTGCAGCTAGTGCTGAAGATCTGAATACCAACAAATATCGTGGTTTGAAAACCAGATATTACTAGAAGCATATCTTTCTTCTTCTTCTCCTCTTTTAATGAGAGAAGAAGAAAATCTCCTCTCCTATCTCAGTAATTTTAATGTAGGCAAGTACCTCATCTATCAAGGAACTCATGCTCAATTCAATTGATCTGTTGGGAGACAGCATCTTTGGATAGTGCCTGCTACGTTAACTATGAAGAATCTTTCATTGACCAGATCTCAGTAATCTCATCAGTAACTGTTCAGCTTCTCACTGTTGACGGCCGTACAACAACGGAGTACCTACACATCATGCGGAAGGGTGGCCCCAAAGCCAACACTGGTGCTGTGCTATCCGTTGGCGGCAATCAAATCAATGGAATTACATGAATTCCATAGTAATCCTGATTTTCTGTAATAAAGTATAGCGTGTAGAATTTAAACATGTGAAATTCAGATCAGGAGACAGTTAGTCATCTGATATCTTTAACCAGTCAACAGAGCACAACGTTTGATTAGATATAGAAAAAGATTTATTCACTATACTTTGCAGCCAAATCAGCCAAAGGCGTCGTCACTGTAGCTTGGAGTTGTGGACAGTGGTGGAGAGGGAAAGACTGAAAAGAGTTGAGGGGGGGGGAGTAGAATGTGTAGTATAGCCCAATCATTCATCTAATTTTTTCTGGTTAACCATCAAGGTAAAAATCAAGAATTTATGAGTCTAATGCATCATATCTACTTATCTAAAAAGCCATTTTACGATAATTTATAAAGAATTTTTTATACAAAATTATTGATTGAAATAAACATAGAATTTAAATGTCTAGCTTTGAGGTATCTTGAAAGGATACTAGAATATCAATCACTAGATAAAAATAATGAAACATTAATCATTGGAGAAAAGGTACTAAATTGAAAAGCCCAAACATCCTAATATTATTTACAGACATGCAGAGAGCTGACACAATTGAAAGTTGGGGAAATCCAATGATAAAAACACCAAATCTTGATAACTGAGTTAAGGAAAGAACCTCTTTTTTAAAATGTTATACTCCATCGCCTGTTTGCGTCTCAGCAAGATGCTCATTACATTATGGACTATATCCATCAAAAACAGGATGTTACGATAATGGGCCAATGAAAGCGGACGAAGAGGACTCATACGTACAACGGTTAAATAAAGCTGAGTATTACACACATAGTATTGGGAAATGTCATTTTACACCAAATCCTTATGAACTGAGAGGATTTCATACAAGAGAAATACAAGAAGAGATAAGTAAAGATCCACAAAAGGATGATTATCTAAGTGATTTATTCAAATATGGATACTCACATATCACAGATCCACATGGTGTCAGAGGCGAAATGTATTGCATCCCACAAGTTTCATAGATGCCAGCTGAACTACATCCAACTAATTGGGTGGGAGAAAAAAGTACAGATTTCATAAAGAGGATGGAAACGAAAAACAATTCATGGTTGTTATTTTCAAGCTTTATACATCCTCATCCTCCATTTGCATTACCAGCACCTTGGCACAAAATTAACAGATCCCAATCGATGGCTCACTGATTACAAGGTGGGTAACTCTTACAGATTGCCGAATGCAACTGGCTTGACAAACAGTTTTACGATTGGTGGGGCCAATGAGGCAACTGCAACAAAAGTTTGGCTTATGGGTGATGGTACGAACGACTCCAATACCGGAATCAGAAACCAGGTAAACAATACCCATGGGGCAAGTATCCTTGATTTCGAAGGGGCTAGCCCTCCAGATATCCAAAACGTCACTGTTCCCTGAAAGAACTGAACAGTGATTTTCTTATTTGATTTTAAAATTTGGTTAGATTTTTTGCATTGAAGAGCCGCTTGTAATTTGCGTATCTTGAACTACTGGTGGTTGAGTCCCCACCTCAAGCGTATAGGGTAAATTTCTCGGGCTGGTGAGAGAAAGTTGACCTAATACTTGCCTTTGTCCCCATACAGTTCGATGGAGTCGATCTCGGCCATTGGAAGTTTCTTTGAAGCTACTTATTCATAAGCTAAACAATGCTTAGGCTCCAACGCTAGGAATAAAATCAGTTTAATTCTCTTATTGAGTTGCTATAACCGTGTACTTCCTTCTAGCTTATTCTGGTCTCATCGCCTAGGATGGCCAAAGCATCCAGCCATTTTCAAATTGGGATTCTAGCTGGCATTTTTCGACTCACTTTTTCTAGCTGGTCAACTCAAATTTGCGCCAAATTCCACTCTGAAAACGCATCACCATAGCAATTAAAAGCAGAGGAAAGCTAAAAACATGAATTGTCAGCACCTCATCCGAGCGAAGTCCAAGCCAGTGGATAAGGATCACCACAAGAGCGTATTGTAACCACCAGAAAACCGCAGAGATAATCATCACTCCGTAGGTGTCTCCTGCTCCACGCAGCGCTCCACCCAGAATGCTTGACCAGGCTAAAATGAACATCATGAAAGCATTGAGCTGGGTTCCCCAAATCGCTAAATTCCGTGTTGCTTTAGAGGAGTCAGGTTCCAGAAATATTCCGACCATCGTAGGAGTCACAAGAAGGCAGGCTAGAGAGAGAATTAGGGCGTAGCATGAAGCTAAGAAAAGACCAGAGAATACTGAATCTGAAGCAGAGTCTGGATCACGAGCACCAACAAAGCGTCCTGCAAGACTCATAGTGCCAATCTCTAGACCAATCACTGGGATGAAAAGAGTTTGAAACCAAGTAAATACAACTGTAATTGCTGTGGACACCTCTACTCCGTAGGATTGAAAAGCGAGGATCGTCAGATCAATCGCAAAAATCAGTAAAGTGATTCTTAGTCCACTGGCAAGTCCAAAGCGGACGAGTTTTTTTAGAATTCCCAGATCCAACTGAAAGCTCTTCAGGAGTTGATACTCTGGAAATTGGATTTGTCTAACGTACACAATGCACAATGTTATCAAACCAATGAACCAGGCGAATAGGGTTCCATATCCAGCACCTAAAATGCCTAGCGCAGGGAAACCCAACTTTCCAAAAATTAGTACGTAGTTTGCAAAAATGTTGGCAAGGGCCATCGCAAAGGTAGACAACAGCACGACTCTAGTTTTTCCAAGTCCTCCAAAATAGCCGTTGAAGCTTTGTCGAAAAAGATCCAGCGCGCTACCAGCCATCAAGATGGTGAGGTAAATCTGGGCCTGCACCATCTCCCCTTCAGAAAGCCCAGCAGTTGCCAGTACCCATCTTCCAGCAGGAATTAGGATCAAAATGATTGGTGTGCTCAGGCAGCTGAATATAATCGTCTGGGTCAGTATCCTGGGGCAGTTTGCATGTTTTCCAGCACCCAAATATTGGGCAACCAATGCTGTGCTGAAGCCGATGATGCCAATGAAGAAAGATGAGAAGGCAAAAGAGGTAAAGCCCCCGCTTAAGCAGGCGTTCATTGCCTCTGCACTGACCTGTTTGAGATAAAGACGGTCAATAAACATCAACATTGCAACTGTCGATGTGGAGACCATCAGTGGAAGAGCAATGTCCATCATCGGCTTGATTCCACCGGGGCCCTGAAGCCTATGCAATAGTTTAGTTACGGGTACCTCTTAGAAAGAGGTTCTTTGCATGACAATAGTTTGTACAAGTGTATTGTGATCTTCTAGTTCTCATAGATAAAAGATTTGGATTTTTCACCCTATTACCAGATGATTTCTCAAGAATTTATAAATATATATACATATTTATATCAAACATTTAAATAAGAATAAGGCCTGCTATGAATTTTGATCTCTAGCCAAACTAAATTTTTTGGGCAACGATAATAATTAAGTTATCTTGGACTCGAAAGCGCATTGTTTCGAAGACTTGGATGAAAGTAGTTGAAAATCTCCCAATTAATTAGAAAAAGGGTTCTAAAAATGAAAAAATTTGCAGCAATTTTGATCATATCCTTAGCGTCCGCTGGAGTGGGCTTTGCTGGAGGTTGCAACAGCAACAAATCTTACACCATGGCCAACATCTCAAAGGCACCAAAAGGTGATGTTGTACTGATGGCGGAAGGCAAGCGCGTTATCAAGCACGATGGTGATTTAGGCCAAATTGTTTTCACCATTCAAACTGACTCAGGTGAAACATTGGCACAAGAAATCAGCCTTGAAGAGTTTGGAATTCAATTTCCAGAGTTGTCCAAGCAAATTGAGAGCTGAGCCACCCGATTTCGAGTGGGGAGTTAAACACTTCCCCACTCACAGGTCAGCGAACTAACTGAGAGACTATAACCTCCTACTGAACCCCAGACTGCATGCAATAGTCCACAATCCACCGATACACCTAGCCTACCTCAAATTCTCAACAAGACATTGTCACCAAATCCCAAAAGGTAATGAGATCTTTGCCAAATGAAGATTTTAGAAGTTTTAATGACTACGTTGGAGCATGAAGAAATAACGAAAAGAACGGATAGATAACATGCACTTATCCTAATAGAGCATGGAGGATGTTCTTTGGAGGAATAATAAGTTTGTCAGCATTTAATAAATTGAAGCAGGACCGATATTTCCAAACTGATAAAATATTTTTGGAGACCCTGTCCTGAGTATCAAAAATAGGTAGTCAGAGCCACAGCACTTCTTAAATTTTTACCTAGGACCACTCTGTCAGATCCAAATTTTTCCAGCGTCCCAAGGATTAAAATCTGGACCAACGCTTTCAAGATATGGGAGCTTCAAGGCTACTATCTTCTGGATCTACAATAGGTGAAATGGTCTGTAAATATGAGTATTCATCTAGCTCCCCGAGAACATGGGATTACACCAAGTTCATTCCTATGGTTCAACAAAGTATTTCCAACAAGACTTAAGATACGATTAGTTTTTGATGGAGCTGTGAAGAAAAATTTGTGGAGACTGCTTGGACATCTTCATTACGTGGTTAACCGGAAGTTCAAAACCAACTACCAGCTGCCCCCCAAATACCCCAAACCTTTTTACATGGAATAGTTAGGAAAGGTACTAATGAAAAATATCTTTTGTTATGGTGACTCAAACACATGGAAATACAGTTCACCTGACTGGCACCGTTGCGGCCCAGATGCAAGATGGACGGGGGTACTCCAAAATAAGTTGGGAGTTGAATTTCGAATTATTGAGGAAGGGCTAAGCAGCTGAGCTACTAATGGGATGAATTACTTGCTTTCCTGCATGGACAGTCATCAGCTATTTGACCTGATCACGATCATGTTAGGAGCTAACGATCTGAAATTTCGTTTTTCTGTTTCGGCCTATGACATTGCCGAAAGCGTTAGCGTTTTAATCAGATACGTTCAGCAAAGTGCAGTCGGTCCAGATAAGAAAAGCCCCACTCTACTGCTGACAGCTCCTCCTCCTTTGGTAAGACTCAGCGACTGTAAAGAGAGGTTTCAGGGAGGTATAGAGAGATCTCAACTCTTTGGGAGGTATTTTCGAAAAAAGCTTTGGGTGTGAATTTTTGGATGTCTCAGCATTCGTAAAGAGCAGTGGTCTTGGTGGGATTTATTCTGAACAGGAGGAGTATTTCAAGCTGGATGAAGCTGGGGCCTAAAAATAGCCTCAATTGTTAAATGATTCGAAAACTCCACAATAGTTTATAGGCTGTGCTGGATGGGTGAATATTCATTTTGCAAGGATTTTTGGTGGAGGAAACTGAATTGAGGTTGAACCTGGCACAGCAGACTAGAACTGGAAACAGAATGGGTCATTCGTTAGAAGCGAATTCATTTGCGTGAATCTGATCACTCTTCGCAGCAAAAATAAAATCACTTTCTACCATACCATCGATTTTGTGCGTCCAAATGCTGACACGTACATTTATGAAAGACAGTAGCAATTCTGGATGATGTCGCTCTGATTCTGCTAAATTTGCGATCAGATTTGTGAAGCGAACAGCTTCTTTGTAGGAGCCAAAAGCATAGTCCTTCTGAAGATGGTGCTCGTCAATTATCTTCCAATCGTTCTCTAGTTTTCTAAAGAGCGTCTGTAACGAATCTCCCTTGAGTGGAGGAATGCCACCACGGCAAGGGGCACATTGTTTCTGAGCTAACTCCAATATCTGTTTCTCCATGAATTTACTGGCCGCAGTATCAAGTTCACTAAGAATTACTAGGGCAAACCTAGTCCGCAAAGGTCCAATTATTCTGCGCAAGCAACTTTATTGGAGCCTGAAAGTTTTCTGAATCTCCAAGTTCAAGCTTACTCGATCGTTTTTGTACTGATTCTTAATTTGCCATCTAGTTTCCAGATAGCATGTTCAGCTTTGGCCCCTGTGCCAGAAGGAATTTCAACTTTCATATCCTCAAAGTGATAAGTGATTTCTGCATTCTTTTCAGTTAGTGCCTTATAGAGCCCAATTGCTAGTTCGGGCCATGTATTGGTGTGTTCGGACATGATTCACTCAAATTACGTGAGGTTCTTGATTGCCGTGATCGTGACCATGGGCAATATTTTGGCGGTGACACCAATAGTCATGTTCTCGTTTTTTTTGCAAAGGCCAAAGGGAAAAAAATAGTGTCAGCAGCACTGCAAATACAACTGCTGCAAATAAGATTAGGCTTCCTAATATGATATCAATCATGATTTCTCAGTTGGTTTTTTCAAACTATGTTTGAGGCATTTGCGAGCGTTTTCAGAAGCTAGTCTTGCGTAACCAGCACAAACTAGTTTTTTAGAAACTATCACTGGCCCAAATAGAGCCAGCGACGAATCAAAAATTAGATGAAGTAGGGATCAGCTCTTTGGTAGGATAACCGAATCAATAACATGAATTACACCATTGTCCGCTTCCACATCGGCTGCAGTCACAGTAGCTCCATCAACACTCACTTTCCCGTAAGAAAGTTTGATTGAGACTTGCTGTCCGTTGACAGTTTTGACCATTTGACTTGGTTTAATATCCTTGGACATGACTTTGCCAGGAATGACATGATAGGTGAGGATAGAGACTAATTTATCCTTGTTTTCTGGCTTCAGTAGACTTTCAACGGTACCTTCAGGTAGTTTGGCGAAAGCTTCATTTGTCGGTGCGAAGACCGTAAACGGCCCTTTGCCAGCTAAAGTTTCCACGAGTCCTGCAGCTTTCACTGCTGCTACCAAGGTCTCAAAAGCATCGTTGCCTGCTGCCGTTTCAACCAAATTTTTCGTGTGACCGCTACCGGCCATCACAATTGCTGTATTTGACAACATTATAAACAGCATCAAAATTAACTTTTTCACAGTCATACTCCTGTATAGTTGCTAAAAATAGTGTCAAAATCGACACTTCGGAATAAATACCTTTCCGAAAATAGTGCCGCCAGAATAAAAATATATAAAATATTGATATTATTAATTATATAATATTTTTTAACTAACACTATCCTTCACAGAAGAAGAGATTTTTTGTGTTTCTTTTTTTATTTGCTTCTTTTCTTTTTTCAGTACCTCAGAAACATGTTCCAACAAACTGACTAACAACTGAGACTGCTGATGCTTTTTATCAAATTGAATTTAATTGGTTTCATCGCTTACGTTTCCTCTAATCAGCAGGCAAGCAGCAGAGAGACATTCTGCAACACTGCGATGCCTGACAGCACGATCAACTAACCCACCTGGTTAGCTGATGGGTTAGTAGAAGGGAGAGAACACGGATGATATGATTGGTCAACCTATGTTCTCCAAAAAAGTGCTCAAACTATTTTGCAAAACTGAGTCAACAGTATGGACTACTTCATTTAGAAAAGAGCCCCAAGAATTCTCCTGATAAATTGATTTCTTGAGGGAAAATAGAATTGGACTGCTTTCGAACAATATTTAAAATTTTATTAGTGGAAATTAAACAAGGAGTGAAGATGTATCGATTTGAAAATGCTTTAATCAATGGTGCTAGCGGAGGATTAGGATCTCAGTTTGCTGAGGAGCTACTCAAGCGTGGCGCAGGAAAAGTGTTTGTTACTTATCGATCAGATGCAGGGCTAGGAGGTTGTAATGGGAGATTGGAGGCCTTGATACAGAATTACCCCGATCGTATTTTCCCTGTAAAGGCTGATAGTACTAAAGAAGATGAGATGATTGAAATTGCAAGGGTGGTTAGTGAGGAGGTATCCGAAATTCACTATCTTGTTAACTGTGTTGGCTATCTTCATAACAGTGACCACGGACCCGAGAAAAGCCTTCGGAAAATTAATGAGGAGCAATTTATTGAAGCTGTGCGAGTCAATGCCTTGCCTACTGTCTTGCTAGCTAAACATTTCATGAAGTTAATGAGGCACAAAAAAGAGGCTGTCTTTGCTGCCATTTCTGCAAGGGTCGGAAGCATTGAGGACAATCGGGCTGGTGGTTGGTATAGCTACAGGGGCTCAAAGGCTATGCTAAATATGATGCTGAGCAATATTGCGATTGAATTCAATCGCGGTTGTCCAAATGTAAAAGTGCTTGCTCTTCATCCTGGCACAGTAGATACGAATCTAAGTTCCCCTTTTTCCAAAAACATGAATCCAGATCATCTCTTCACTCCTGAATATAGTGTAAAAAGTATGATGGATGTCATAGAGAGTGTAGACAAAAATCCTTTGGGTGCTTTTTACGCATGGGACGGAGAGAAGATTCCATGGTGAAAATATAGAAAAAGTGGATTGAAATGATGTTTCAGAGAACAAATTTTATACTTACCAGAGGGTAGTTCTGCAGTGGCACCTACAAAATTATGGAACAAAAGCAAAGTATACTTGCCCATCATGTCACTGATGACTCTATATAGACACTTTTGCTCCATGATAACTATCATCAACACTTGCTTTCTCAATTCTCAAAAATTAGTCGGATATGCCACAAAAGGTAGCAATATGGCTCTTAGTTTTAAATATGGGTTGTGGCACGGTTGGAACCACGATTATTTCTCCTGCTCTTAGTTCCATTACAGAGCAGTTTAGTGTTGATGAGGCCAACTCACAGTCACTTTTATCTGGTTACTTTATCTCGCTCGCTTTTTTTCAATTGTTTTATGGCGTTCTCTCAGATCGCTATGGACGTCGGAGGCCATTATTTGTTGGCCTCGCTATTTTAGCACTTGGTGGCCTGACAGCAGCTTTCGCTGAATCATTTGAAATTTTAATTTTAGCAAGAATCCTTCAGGGATTTGGTGCTGCTTCAGTCTATTCAATTATCAGAGCAATTATTAGTGACTCTTATGGTCGTTTAGAAAGTGCAAGTACTCTCGCACTGATCACTGGCATTATGCTCATTGTGCCTATATGTAGCTTTGCTTTTGGAGGATTGATTACAGATCTGGTTAGCTGGAGGGGGGTTATGCTAGGAATTTTCCTCGCAGGGCTAGTGCCACTCGTATTGAATATAATCTTGCTTCCTGAAACTAACCTTCATCCAATAAAAAAAGTTGATTTGATGAATTTTACGAGAGATTACCTAGCACTTATGACCAATCGATTATTCTTGGCCTTCATGCTTGCTTCCTCCTGTTGCGTTGGAATTTGGTTCACAATGATTGGCTTCATTCCTTTTGAGTATCATAGAATTGGAGTTGATACTGCAGAAGTCGGTTTATGGTTTATGCTCAGTCCAATTGGTTTTGCTTTTGGAAACTTTTTGACAAAGCACTTGGTTCATCAACTAGGCCTTGAAAAAATGGCTCAACTAGGAGGTCTATTATCTGTCTTTGCAATTAGCGCTTTGCTTTTGCCCAGTTTGATTGGCGTGAGCCACCCCATTTTGATAGGAATTCCTAGTTTTTTCTTTGGTTTTTCAGCTGGGTTTGTAATGGCAACAACAACTATAGGCGCTATTGCATCTGCTGGAGAACTTGGGGGAAGTGCTTCTGGCATTGTTGGAGCTACTCAGATGGGATTTGGTGTACTGGGAGGTTCAATGGTGGTAAGTATTGGAGGATATGAACACTTTGAAAAGGGAGTGGCTGTGCTAATTGGGTTAGCTGTATTATCAACAATATTTTCAACTTCCGCAAAGCACTTGTCCAAAAACTCTCGCACTTCGTAAAGTGCAGTCTATTTTAGATCACTATGATCAATGACAAAAATCTGAAGTTGAATTTACTCAATAATTTATTTTTCCCTCAACGTCACCATAATACCTTTATTAAGCATTTTGGCTGATCCAAAACCATCTGATGGATAGTTGGTAAAGCCTATCGTTGGAAATATAGCCAGCTAGTTTGAAAACTAGCCTATATCAAGTTAAATCTGATAATAGCTAGTCTTAGCTACTTAATGACACAAAGTTTGTGGGTTAAGACTAGCTATTTTGTTGTCAAGAGTTTGTGGAATGACCAGAAGCCTCTGCCGCTAGTCATTCGAGAGGAAGGAATAAACGAAGAAAGGCCTCCATGAGGTAATTATTCAACCAGTGAGAGCATGAATTCTATGCTTCCAAATATCCTCCATTTTCTTCTATTTCAATCATACATTTAGCTTCTGTTTGTGGAGAGATACCGTGCTGGGCAAGATATTCTGGACCACAGAGCATTTTAACCTCCCACCTATTTGCTGGAGTTTTTCGCAAAACTTTTGCTCCATTTACGGGTTGTGGATAAATTCGTTGTGTGTAATCACACAGTTCGACCTTTGCCTTCAAGTACAGTTGATTTGTCTGCTCAGACTGAAACATAAATCCTCCAATTATTGTTGACTCCTCAAAAAGAGACGAATGAACGCCTCTTAGTAAACTTTAGCAAATGTAATCAGCTGTTCGGAGGAGAAGTGGGGGAGAAATTGACATAAAAAGATAATTAGGCAGTTGTTAAGCTAATTCTCAGCACTGCAATCGACATTGCCAACACAAAGGGAGGTGATGAAAGAACATTTCGTGAAAACGGAAAGTATCATCACTTGAACTACTCCTAATGGCAGAGATACTTCGACTTAAAGAAATTTTTAACGGTCCGGATGTCAAGTTCCACAGGCATATTTGGTAGTTTGGGCTAGTTACTAGATAGGATAAGTGAATGTTACCTTTCAGTTCTTCAAGATTTTCTTCAGGATTAAAGATGATTCCACAACAACTATTCACCAAAGAAGACTCAAATGATGATAACATTTTTTATGCTACTCCAAGACTAGTTAAGCACATTGACGAGAATGCCTGTCAAGTTCTGACAAACTACTATGATCAGTTGCTAAGAGATGGTGATGCTGTACTGGATTTGATGTCAAGTTGGGTCTCACACCTGCCTGACCATAAAAACTACTCTAGGGTTTCTGGTCAAGGAATGAACCAAATTGAGCTGCAAAATAATTCTCAGCTCACTGATTTTCATATTCAAAACCTAAACAATGAGCAGCAGTTGCCATATGGTAACGAAGAATTTGACCTTTGTACGATTGCAGTATCAGTTCAATATTTAACCTCTCCGGTACAGGTTTTTAAAGAGATTTACAGAGTCTTAAAACCTAATGGGACCTGTTGTGTAAGTTTTTCAAACAGAATGTTCCCAATGAAAGCAATACTTGCTTGGAGAATATTTACCGGCGAGGATCATTGTAGGCTAGTTGCCTGGTACTTTGAGATGGCAGGAGAGTTTCGTGAAATTCAGTTTGAGCAACTTGTCAGTGAAAACAGTAACTTCGATCCATTGTATGTGGTAACAGCCAAAAAAATCTTGGTTTGAACAATCATCAAATAACATCATTTAGTAGACATGAATCAATCAAAAGAAAATTCACCCAGTGGTTTGGATCTCCAAAGATCAGAAATCAGTTTTTCTTTCAGAGATAATAACTACAAAGGATATCTTGTAGCGCCAAGTGTTGAACAAGGCCTACGCCCACTCGTGTTGATTTTTCATAATTATCAAGGACTCAAGTTCTTCGAACTGGATGTTGCAGAGTACCTGGCAAGATTGGGATATGTTGGATTGGCTGCAGATCTTTATGGAGATCTCGTCCCGCCCCATCAAAGATTATGGCCGGAAAATGAGCAGCTCGTACCAGCTTTCAGGAAGCGTTGTTTTGAGGCACTAGTTTCACTGGATCACGATCATGAGAAATTCAGAGCTTTGTTAAAGATCTGGTTGGAAAAAGGCTTGGAGAGTCCCTTCGTTGACAAAACGTTTGCTCCAGCTGCAATCGGCTACTGTTTTGGGGGAATGGCGGTTTTGGAGTGTATTAGAAGTGGATTAGATGTCGGAGGGGTTGTTTCTTTCCATGGTCTATTACAGACCGGTGAAGATCCCAGTGCAGCAAAAAGTGGAGCAATGAGACCTCCACTCAAATTATGTGAGAACAATTATAACACAGGAGCAGTTGTTTTGGTTGAGAACGGTGCAGCAGATTATCTAGTTACGAACGAAAGCAAGGAAAGATTCTTTGCTGAAATGAATGAAGCTGGAGTTGATTGGAATTTTCATGATCACTCAGGAACACCTCACGGATTTGCACTACCCCCAACGCTAGGTCCTTCTGGACATTTACATGAAAATTCCGATAGACGCTCTACTATGAATATGTTGAGTTTATTTAAAGAAGTATTTCCGGGTGTTCCACAAAATCATGTTGATAGAAATGCGGCTGGTACCACAATTCCTGTTTAAGGAGAGATGAGAGAATAAATATATTCAACAAGCAAAAATATTTCTTTATCAGCATCATCTGGGCAGTCTATTTATAGTAGATTTATTACTGAATAAAAGATCTTAATACATCTTTGAAAATTATATAAAAAATATGGTTTCAGTAGTATTACTATACAATCTAAATTCAATTTTTTTATAAAAATTAAATCCTACTAAATATGATTATTATTGAGAAAAATATGGAAAATTTTATGTCTTATGATCCTTGGCAGAATATCACAACTAGAAATGGTATAAAGGGTGATCTAATTATCTCTGCTCTACAAAAATCTATCCGGCGAAGCATGACTGAAGAGGCTATTATTTTTGCTTTTGAAATGTATATTACAAGTTCCCAATTTGAAGATAAGCTTTGGAGAAGACTACAAGCAATCTCAGTTGAAGACGTTGGCTTTGGTGATTTGAACTCACCAATATTAATTAATTCATTAAATCAGATGCGACAAAACTTCCCATATAGTGATGGTGATCGTCCAATATTTTTTGTACATGCAATTCGATATTTATCCGCAGCGAAAAAAGATCGCACAAGTGATCATATGAAAAACATTGTAATAAATGAATTTCGCTACGGCAAAAAACCAATTATTCCTGATTTCGCAATTGATATGCATACTGAAGAAGGACGCAAGCAAGGCAGGGACTTTCAGCATTTTCTAAATGAAGCTAGCAAAACAAATAACACATTAGAAGTTAATGAGGATTTCAAAGAAAAACTTTTAGAATTACTTAAAGAAATTGATGAAAATAAAAAAGAAGAAACCACGAACCAATTTCGATTCAATACATGGCAGCAATAATCTCAGTAAGAAACTAGTATAATTATATTAGTGCTACATCAGTACGAATAGTAAATGATAGTTTACAACTGAAAATGGACCTATTCCTTTGATGATCTACCAATTCTTCACCTGTGACGTCTTCACCAAACACGCTTTCCGAGGGAACCAGCTCGCAGTAATTCCAGAAGCTAATGGCCTGAATGATGAGCAAATGCAGCAGATAGCTCGTGAATTTAATTTTTCAGAAACGACTTTTGTCTTTCCTCCAGAGCATGGTCAGACTAATAGGGTGAAGATCTTTACACCTACCTCTGAAGTCCCTTTCGCAGGCCACCCCAATCTTGGTACCGCCTTCACTCTCTATCAGAACGGTTATCTTGGTAATATGCAGATACCCCTAAAGATTACCTTTGAGGAAGTGGCCGGCTTAGTGCCTATCTCTATCACGCAAGAGGAGGGCGGCCACCTTCTTTTCGAACTGCAGGCTCCTAAGTCTCTTATACTCGGAGCAGAGATTGATGCAGAAACTGTTAGCCGGGCTCTTTGTCTAACGGCATTGGATATTGAAACAAGACGGCACGGACCTCGGCTTGCTTCCGTCGGCCTACCTTTCCTGATGGTAGAATTGAAGGATAGAGAGCAATTGGAGAGGGCGAGACCAAATTTAGAGGCTTTTCAAGAACTGCAGGCTCAGGGTGTATGCATGTTACATCTGTATGTGTGGTCAGAAGGTGAATTTGATCTGAGAACTCGAATGTTTGCCCCATTGGACGGCGTACCCGAAGATCCTGCAACTGGTAGCGCCAATTGCGCTTTGGCTGGATTACTCGCTTACTTGGATGAAAGTATAGACAGGGATTATGAGTGGAGGGTTGCTCAGGGGTTTGAAATGGGAAGACCGAGCAATCTGCGAGCCAGAGCGAGAAAGCAAAACGGTATGGTAGGCGCCACCTGGATTGGTGGGAATTGTGTCCAAGTGGCGGAAGGTAAACTTTATATTTGAGAATGAATAATGAATTCTGCTTTGCCTTTAGATTGTAAATTTTCAGATGGCGGAAACGTATATGGCCACGTGAGCCAGAATTTTTCCAGCAAATAAAAGCTGTCGTAGCGCTTCCGACTCTCGCTATTTTCATCAGTTTAACTGAAATTTAACGCCTTGCACTCTTCTTCATTTAAATAAAAAAGTTAGTTACTTCAAATAATTATTTTATTTTGCTAATTCCTCTTTATTGTAGTTCCTTAAAGTATGGCTCATATAAATTAGTGGATTGACACCTACAGTCACACTTAAAATATTTTTCTTTTGACGATATTTTGCGCTAAATCATCCCCTTGCAGGTTCAATCACTCCTGCTCATCAATCAATTAGTACCATCAAAGCATCTAATCTGTCTTTGTGTCCCACCTGCTTCGTTACTATTTGAGAAGCATCCCCACTTTGCATGGCTCTGGTCAAAAAAATACTATTTTAGATCGAGAAAGATCAGAGCTTCAATTCCGGAACCGGGAATCCCAGTTTTCTAGGCCTTGCTGAACTGACAGCATATTTACAGAGAGTTAAACAGATACGGACAGAAATAATCCATTTATGAGAATAGAACTGGGAATCTTATAAAACATTTTCAAGGCCTTTAGGAGTGGTGTTACGGAAGGAGCCTTAGTTACATTAGTATCCGAAGTTTTTATAGTGAATTTAAATCAAGAATCTATGAGACAATTAATCAATAATAAGACTGGTTGAATCAGCTCTAATAAAGGAAAAAAATCCATTAGATATTGCGTATTATCTTACTGAACAAGATAGTTAGCCTTTAACTGCCCCCATTGTCATCCCTTTGATAAAATATCGCTGAAAAAAAAGAAAAATAATAATCGTAGGTAAGCTAGCAACTAAAGAGAGAGCTCCTTGCACTCCCCAGGCAACGGTATACTGTCCGCGCAAGTTAACTATTCCAATCATAATTGTTCTTTTTTCGTCAGATTGGGTGAAAATGAGTGGCCAAAGAAAATCATTCCAAATCCAGGTAAATTGTAAGGTAGCTAAAACAGCTAGCGCTGACAAACTCAATGGTAAAGCAATTCTTGTCAAAATTTGCCATTCATTAGCACCGTCTAGTATAGCGGCTTCACGCACTTCAGCAGGTATCGTTGAAAAAAAGTTGCGCATCAATAAACTACAAATTGGAATTCCCAGCGCAGTATGAACAAGAAAAATTGGCCAAAGTGTATCGATCAAACCAATGCTATTGAACAGTCGAAATAGTGGGATCAATATTACTTGAGGAGGGAAAAACATTCCTGACACAAGAATCAAGAAAAGTATTTCACTTCCACGAAATGGTAACTTGGCGAAAACATAACCTGCCAGGCTACCAAGCACAATAGAAGCAAAAGTTGCTGGAACAGTTACCAATAGTGTGTTTATAAAATACTGACCAACGGCAGGATTATCTAAGACTTCAACATAATTTCCAAAATAAAGTTCACTAGGAATAGTCCATAGTTCTCCTAAAGCAATATCTTTTGTCGTTTTAATCGATGATAATAAAATACCTACTGTTGGGGCCAAAAACAGAATTGATAGAATTGATAAAATAATAAAGATGACAACTGGCCAAGGATAAATATCTGAGCCATCAGTTTTTTTATAGCCAAACATTTAAATTATAAGATAAATTTATTGAATTTTAATTTAAAAAATAACTTTTTCTCTAATAAAATCAAAATGAAATAATTTTTTAATGACTATCTAACCGTAAATCTGATCAACTTTTCTAAGTTGTCTAAAATAAATTCCAATAATTATCAATGCAATCAAAAATAAAACTACTGAGATACTACTTCCATATCCTATAAGGTATTTCTTAAAACTCTCATTATACATATGCATTGCTAAAGTATCAGATGAATTAAAAGGTCCTCCTCCAGTCATGACATATAAAATATCAAAACCCTTCAGTGAATTGATCAGAGAGAGTGCTATGACAACTGTAGTTGATGAAACAAGTAAAGGTATTATTATATACCATATTCGCTTCCATGTAGTGGCCCCCTCACTCGCACTACTTTCAAGTATTTCAGATGGAATTGCAGTGAGTCCTGCGAGATAAATTACCATTGACAATCCTGTCTGTTGCCATGACCAAGCAATAATCACTGAGAAAAGAGCACTATCTGGCTTAGCCAGCCATGCATAACGAAAACGATCTCCAGTGATCTCTTCAATTAATGTGTTGAGTAGTCCCCAGTTAGGTTGATAAATCCAAATCCAGATTTGTCCTACGACAATAGCAGAAAGGCATATAGGTAAGTAAAAGATCGTTTTGAAGAATTTTCTACCACGAACTTTTGAGTCAAGTAAAAGGGCTAGTACAAGCCCCAACAAGGTTGGCAGTAGTAGTGCTGAAACCATCCAAATAATAGTATTTATTGTTGCCTGAAAAAACAGACGATCTGTCCAGATCTTTTGAAAATTACTTAATCCAACAAACTGATAGTTACTACTGAAGCCGTTCCAGTTTGTAAAACTGTAATAAAATGAACTAAGGAGAGGCCAAACGATTAAGACGGCAAATACGAGAAGTGGGGGTGTAAGGAGGACGATTCGCCAGAAGCGTCTATCGCGTTCCATGCCAGCTTTGTTTCGCGGAGACCAAGAAGGACCCCGCATGTTGGAGTTAATTCGGCTTATTCTTTGAAGGCACCAGCAACATCTTGTGCTGTTTGCTTCATGATTTCATCAACCCTTGAAGGATCATCCATAAATCGGGCAAACATCGACAAGCCAACTTCGGCCACTGGAGGTGGAGTGGCTAAGTCATAGTTGAACGCAAAAGCATCTGAATTTTTAACAGTCTCAAAAGCTTTCAACATTACAGAATTATAATTTGATGCATCAACATTGACATTCGCTGATAGAGCACCTTGAGCTTTGCTCCAGGCGGCTTGCACCCCTGTATCAGAAACCATAAACTTCAAGAATTCCTCTGCACCCTTTGGATTAGTAGTGTTTGCGCCAATTACTAAACCATCTACAGGACCCACTGATGCTGAAGGAACCCCAGCCATGATGCTAGGGAATGGGAAGAAGTCATAATCTGCTCCTGGGACCAGGCCAAGGCCGTTCCAGTAACCTGTAATCCATGTGCCCATCAGAGTCATCGCTGCATCACCCCTTGCTACCTGGTCTGAGGCATCTGTCCATGTATTGGCGTTAGCACTTTCTATGAAATACCCCGCATCAACCAACGCCTTCCACATCCCCATCGCCTGTTTGACTTGTGGATCATCATAAGAGGCTTTCCCAGCCATCAATTGAGCTCGATAATCTGGGCCTGCACTGCGTAGTAACAGGTAATCAAACCAAAACTGAGCTGGCCACCGATTCTTTGAACCTAATGCAATCGGAGTGATTCCGTTCGACTTCAGCTCTTTACAAAGAGCAAGAAATCCATTCCAGTCGGTTGGCATTTCAGTAATTCCTGCATCTGCCATCACCTTGGTGTTATAAAACATTCCTGAGTAATGGTAATTAAATGGTACCAGAAATCTTTTGCCATTGTACATAGTTGCACTGTCTGCAACCGTTTTGGCAACAATCTTATCCAATCCAGCTTGATTCCACATTTGGTCAATGGGCTTCAGGCTCTCAGAGTCCGCAATGAACTGAACTCTTGCACCTGCCCAGTAACTGAAGACATCAGGAAGGCTGTTTCCAGATGCTCGAACCAGAATATCTGTTTTGAAATCTTCGTGACCAACAGGGCTGTTTTTCATTTTATAGCTAGTTGCTGCCTCGAACTTTTCCATTTGCTCACCAAAAGCCTTCAGCCCCAGCTCGCCGGTAAAGTAGTGACTTATTGTCACTTCACTTTGCGCCAGAGCTGGTGTGGTCAGGCCAATGAAGGCTAGTGCGAACAAAGTTCCCAGGAGTGTACGGCGATTTATGTATTTCATGAGATCTCCTCCTTAGTTAAAGTTGTCTTCTGTCAAACAAAAACAGTACACGCCGCTTATCTAAGCAGGGAGTTTTTGTGCTGTCAATTAAATTATTGCTCTGGGCAACGAATGTGTGCGAACATAGGAAAAAATTATAAAATATCCTGAAAAGTTGTCTTATATTAAATAAATTGCATGACATTATCCAACTTTTTTGGAATCGGGGTTTGGTATTCTTTGTTGTTTGATTGATATGGCTGTTCAGAGGGGCAAATAGAACTAGTGGCAAAACTTACAAATTTCGATCAGGAATAGGCCCGCTGTGAGGTTACTACAATCCCTGACCCGAGGGCTCAAAGCTCTGGATATTCTTAGAGAAGCTGATGAACCGCTCAGATTGACGCATATTGCTGAGCAACTGGATGTTGACAAATCAAACGCTTCTCACATTTTAAAGACATTGGTAGCAGCTGGATATGCATCTCAAAATTCATCGCGTCGTTATTCCGCTGTTTCACGGAACACAGAAACTACAAATCAGCATTCTCTCACTGAAGTGATTGCATGTAAGGAGCGTTGTCGTCCTGCTTTAGAAGAAATCGTTCAGATGACAGGAGAATGTGCCCATCTTGCGGTCTTGATTGAAGACCGAGTGTGGTACATAGATAAGGTTGACTCTCTGCGACCATTAAAAGTAGACCACCCGATAGGTTCTCTATCACCGCTACACTGTACCGCGCTCGGAAAGGCTTTTCTGGCTTTTGGAAATGCCAAAATTCCAACTGAACTACAGGTTTATACTCAGAAAACAATCGTCAATTTAACGCATCTAAATCGAGAACTTTTGGAAACCCGCAAGGTTGGGTTTGCGATTGATAATGAAGAATTTGCAGAAGGAATTCGATGTGCTGCGTATCCGCTGTTTGATGGCCGAGGAAGTATGATCGCAGCTATCGGAATTTCAGGACCTTCCGTACGTATCCAGCATGAGCACCTTAAAACATTTGGGACAATCCTGCAGAATGTAGCGAATAAACTTAATTTTCAGAGGTGACATGACCAGGCAGACAATTCGTGTAGGAATTATCGGCACAGGTCGAATCTCTGACCTACACGCTATCGAGTACATACAAAACCCCTTTAGTCAGATCACAGCGCTCTGTGATCAAGATCTCAACCTTGCAAAAGCTCGAGCAGAAAAGTGGGGCTGTCTGGATGCAGCTGTCACAAACGATTGTGAAGACATATTGGCGCGAGATGACGTGGACTTGGTTGAATTGCTGCTCCCGCATGATTTGCACTTGCCGGTAGCCTTGAAGGCGATCAAAGCAGAGAAAATAGTTTCACTACAAAAGCCAATGTGTATCAATCTGGAAGAGGCAGATCAATTGGTGGCTGCCGCTGAAGCAAGTCCAAAGCCGTTTAAAGTATTTGAAAACTTTATCTTTCACCCACCAGTAATGAAGGCCAAAGCCTTGATAGATGAGGGAGCGATTGGCGAACCACTGTCAATCCGGATTAAGTCAAACTCTGGTAAGGGAAAAACAGCGTGGGAGATACCAAAAAGTGCTGATGCATGGCGACAAGATAAAGAGACCTCTGGAGGCGGTCCACTAGTGTTTGATGATGGGCATCACAAATTTGCACTGGCCTGGTACTTCATGGGGAATCCAGAGGAAGTGCACTCTTTCATTCATCATACACAACGGCAAGACGGTGGATTTTTGGATGCCCCATCATTGATTTCGTTTCGTTTCCAGAATGGGAAAATTGGTAACTTGGAGGTTGTCTATTCTCCTGAACTTGAAATTTCTGGTTACTACTATGCGCAAGATGACCGTGTGGAAATAACAGGCACACATGGGATCATTTGGATCAACGGAGGGCACGGTCGAATCGGTGAAACTCCTCCACTAGTGCTCTACTCCAAGAGCAATATCACTGAATATCGGGATGTAGCTATGGGGTGGGAGCAGAGTTTTATTCAGTCAACTCGCCATTTTCTCAATGTGCTGAAAGATGGAGGAGAACCTATGTTGACTGCCAGGCAGGGAAGACAGGTATTAAAATTTGCCTTGGCAGCAGAAGAATCAGCCCACAAAGGGCAATCAATTAGATTGCAGGAGGAGCTATCATGAACTCATCGCAAGGTCTTCCAGAAACCCAAGAAAAAAGAGCGAAATGGTTTAAAAGCCATGGTGGGGTGAATGCAGTTGTTGAGGCAGGGCTATTATCAAATATAGTTTCCTTGGGCCTAACGGAGGTACTAGTGCTAGGGCTGATCAGGCAAGGAATTACCAAATTTCTAATGATCTTGGGACATGGTTCTACTGAATTTGGAGAAACACTTCGAGTTTATGAATCTGCAGGTTTGGTGAAAGGATTTCAGTTTCGAAACGAAGTTGAAATGGCCCATGCTGCCACAGCACTGCGTTGGGTGTATGATGAACCGTGTGCAGTTATCACCTCTATTGGACCAGGAGCTCTGCAAGCCATGGCAGCGTCCATAGTTTCTTCATCAAATGGTATTGGAGTCTACCACATTTACGGTGATGAAACTACTCATGGCGAGGGATATAACATGCAGCAAGTACCGAAACGTGAGCAAGGCATGTTCGGGCAAATCACAGCTACAATGGGATCATCATACACTCTCCACACTCCTCAAGCCTTTCGTGATGCGCTTCGAAGAGGAGCCACAAGAGTTTTTCATCCTTCAAAAGCAGGCCCCTTCTTTTTGAACCTACCCATCAATACACAGCCTGCAAAGGTTACCTTACGATTAGATAGCTTGCCAGAGCGTCCTCAGCCATTTGTACCTTACCTCCTTAACGATACCTTGATCAAAAATGCGGCAGCATTGATTTCCCAAGCTTCTCAGATAGCGATCAAGGTGGGAGGAGGGTCACGCAAAGCTGCAAAGGCATTGCTCTGTTTCGCAGAAACCTCTGGGGCTGTGGTCGTTTTAAGCCCTGGCTCTACAGGGGTTGTACCCGATGATCATCCACAAAACATGCATGTCGGCGGGTCGAAGGGTTCTATCAGTGGTAATTACGCCATGCAGGAAGCTGAGCTAGTTATTTTTGTCGGTAGCCGAGGGGTTTGTCAGAGTGACTGTTCCGGTATCGGTTGGCCTAAAGCAAAACATGTGATTAACATTAATACAGATTTTAATGATGTACTTCACTACAACAACACGCTAGCGCTGCAAGGAGATGCTGCTACTATTCTTGAGCAATTGACTCAATGCTTGGACAAGCAGAAAAATAAAAGTGAGTGGTTGTCGAAATGCTTAACTAAAAAAAAGGAATGGCAAGCTTTCAAGAAAGAAAGATTCGAAGCAGCTACTATTAAAGATGACATTTGGGGAACTCCTCTTCTAACCCAGCCTCAGGTAATTAAAATTGCTGATGACTTTGCACGGCTTCATGGGGCTATAAAGTTTTTTGATGCAGGTGACGTCCAAGCCAATGGATTCCAAATCGTAGAAGACAATTCTCCTGAAGAAACATTCACTGATTCAGGATCGTCTTATATGGGCTTTGCTGTTTCTGCATTACTTTCCCAAGCCCTAGCAAATAAAGGTTGTTACAGTATTGCCTTGACAGGAGATGGTTCCTTTATGATGAATCCACAAATTTTGATCGACGGCATTCAGCATGGTGTACATGGAACTATTTTGCTACTCGATAATCGTCGAATGGCAGCGATCAGCCAATTGCAAGAAGCCCAATACAGTTGTGCTTATCGCACAAATGATGTGGTAGAAGTAGACTACGTAAAGATGGCCCAATCTATAAAAGGCATTCGAGCGTTTTGGGGTGGTACTAATCTTAAGGATTTGAAAAAGGTGTTGGTTGAAGCCTATGCACACTCAGGCCTTAGTTTGATTCATGTACCAGTTTACCATGGTCCTAACCCACTTGGAAGTATGGGAGCCTATGGAAACTGGAACGTCGGAAACTGGTGTGAAGAAGTTCAGCAGAGATATATTGAAACAGTGATTTAAATTGTCTTAAAAATAGTTTTACGATTAGAGTGTGAACAAAGAATTATATTTAAATTAAATTTTAAAAAGTTGATCTTCACTAGTTACCTGGAACACCAATGTACAAAGATTTTGGGCTTTTAATCAGTGGGAAATGGCAATCAGCTAGTAATCAAGAAGTGATATCTGTTGTGAGTCCTGTTACAGAACAGCTGATAGGAACTATTCCAGCAGCTACGAGAGACGATATTGAAAGAACTTTAGTCAACTGTCAGCAAGCAGGTGTAGAATGGAAAAAAACTTCTGCTTGGTCACGTGCAGCTGTTTTGCGTCGTACAGCTGATCTAATCAGATCTCATGTTGATGAAATTGCAAAAATAATGAGCACTGAAACAGGCAAACCTCTTGTTGAAGCGAAAGCAGAGGTAGGAGCCAGTGCAGATCAATTCGAGTGGTATAGTGAAGAGGGTAAACGAGCATATGGCCAAATCATTCCGGCTAGATTGCCGGATGAACGCCTTTCGGTCATATACCAGCCCGTGGGGCCCTGCCTGGCACTATCTGCATGGAATTTTCCGTTGTTGTTACCAGCTCGTAAAATTGCTGCCGCGCTTGCTGCTGGGTGTCCAGTAATCTCACGCCCTGCCTCTGAAGCACCTGGGTCTTGTTTTGCCCTCGGTCAAGTTTTGATTGATGCTGGTTTGCCTGCAGGAGTCTTTTCAATTCTTACTGGAGATCCCAATCCAATGGTAGGAGATTTGATTTCTTCACCGATTATCAGAAAGGTCTCGCTAACAGGCTCAGTACCTATTGGAAAGGAAATTCTACGCCAGTGCGCTGAGGGTATAAAAAAAGTCACAATGGAACTGGGTGGCCATGCCCCAGTCATTGTTTATCCAGATTTTGATCCTATTTCTGCCGCAAAAAAATTGGCTACTACAAAATTTAGAAATTGTGGTCAGGTCTGTATTTCACCGTCAAGGTTCTACGTTCATCGCTCTATCATCGAACCTTTTACCAAAGCTTTTGTCGAGGTTGCGAAAAATCTGAAAACTGGAAGTGGTCTCGATGAAGGCGTTACAACTGGACCATTGATTCGAGAAAAATCATTAAAAAATGCACTTTCACTCATCGCTGATGCACAAGTAAAAGGAGCGGAATTGCTCCTTGGTGGGAACCTAGATACAAGCCATAAAACTGGATATTTCTTGGAACCAACTGTATTGGCGAATGTTCCCTCAGATGCTCGAATCATGATCGAAGAACCTTTTGCTCCTGTGGCTCCTATAACAAGTTTTGATCGATTCGAGGAGGCAATCAAATTAGCCAATTCAACTTCTTTTGGTCTAGCTTCTTACGTTTTCACACATGATTCTGCATTAGCTGAGCAGACTACTCAGGCTTTAGAATCAGGAATGGTAGGAATCAACGAAACATTGCTGGCTACTGCAGAAGCGCCTTTTGGTGGTATAAAAGAAAGTGGCTTTGGTCGGGAGGGTGGAAGCCTAGGAATTTTTGACTATCTGGTTCCAAAATATATTAGACACCGCTTGGCAAAAGGATCAGTGGATGTCTGAAATTGCAAAGGGTCTTGACAACGGCTTGACCAATTATGGTGATCAGGACTTTGCTCGCTACTTGCGGCGCTCCTTTGCCAAATCTATGGGCTACACCAGTGAATCACTGGATAAGCCGATCGTTGGCATCTGTTACACCGATAGTGGTTTCAACAATTGCCACCGCCATTTCCCAGAAATGTTGGAGGCAGTCAAGCGTGGTGTATTGGCTTCTGGCGCACTACCCATACCTTTTCCAATGATCTCCCTGGGAGAAGTTTTTCTCAGTCCAACTTCCATGGTCTATCGCAATCTGATGGCGATGGCCGTGGAGGAGATGATCCGGGCCCAGCCGATGGATACTGTTGTCTTGATGGGAGGGTGTGACAAAACAGTTCCTGCCTTGGTGATGGGAGCAGTGTCAGCTGGCAAACCTGGAGTGTTGCTAGTTGCTGGCCCAATGATGACGGGCCGTTACAAGAGAGAACGTCTGGGAGCCTGTACTGATTGCCGCCGTTTTTGGGCGCAATATCGTGCAGGGAACGTTTCTCAACAGGAAATTGATCAGATTGAGGGAAATCTGGCAGTGACTTCCGGGACCTGTGCGGTGATGGGTACGGCTTCAAGTATGGCAGTGATTGCAGAAACCCTTGGAGTGATGCTACCTAATACTGCTTCCATCCCTGCTGTCCATGCTGACAGATTAAGAGCTTCCGAACAAACCGGGGTGTTAGCAGCCAAGATGGCCATCCAAGGGGGCCCAAGGCTAGATCAACTGATCAGCAAAGATTCTGTGGAAAATGCGCTACGGGTTCTGCTTAGTGTCTCCGGTTCAACCAATGCAATCATTCACCTAAGCGCAATTGCCGGCAGAGCTGGTATTGAGGTTGACCTCGAGCGGTTTAATGAACTCTCAGATGAAACTCCAGTGTTGGTAGACCTAAAGCCAGTGGGCTCTGGCTACATGGAGGATTTTCATACAGCGGGTGGGTTGGATGGAGTTTTGCGGGCGCTGGCTCCCCAGTTGACTCTCAAAACCTTGGATGTGACCGGACGGAGCTTAGAGCAAAGACTCCAGGAAGAAAGTTCAGAGCAAATTGATCAAAACGTGATTCGAACCTTGCAGAATCCAGTAGATTCCAAGGGAGGGTTGATTGCACTTCATGGGACCCTAGCACCTGGAGGGGCGATTCTGAAACGCGCTGCCGCCACTCCAACACTACTGGAGCATGAGGGCAGAGCCGTTGTTTTCTCTTCCTTGGAAGACCTCGCAGCCCGCATTGATTCGCCCGAACTGGATGTGGAAGCTGAAGATGTCCTAGTGTTACAGAATGCTGGACCACGAAGTCCATCAGGAATGCCAGAAGCAGGATATTTACCAATTCCCAAAAAGTTAGCCAAAGCAGGGGTCAAGGACATGGTTCGTATTTCAGATGCGCGTATGTCTGGCACTGCGTTTGGAACCATCGTGTTGCATGTCACCCCTGAAGCGGATCTTGGTGGTCCACTAGCCTTGGTCCAAAACGGAGATCTTATCCGTCTCTCAGCTTCAGCCAAAACGGTAGATCTCCTCGTCTCTCCTGCAGAATTAGAGATCCGAAAGTCTACTCTGCTGCCCGCACCGACCCCACCATCACGCGGATATCGAAAGCTCTATAATGATTCGATCTTATCGGCTCCCCAAGGCTGTGACTTTGATTTTCTGGTACCTGGCTGATTGTTAGAGCAAACACAGATTGCCAGATCAGATATACGAATTCAGCATATGCCGTGGGAATCCTCCCCACTGGCACTGGACCCAACAAGCATTGTCGAATTGCGTTTTAGTGTTCTCCCTCCATGCTCGTAGGCTGTACCAGCCAAACATTGGCCCAAACTGTACACGACCCCCTAACAAACCCACCTGAGATAGAATTCACTGCTGCCTCAAGTCCAGAGGAATTAAACTGGAATTGAGCATACCATAAAGAATTAAATTCAGCAGCTGAGGCTATAAACAAATCTAAGTTTCAAGGGGATCAAGGCTTCAAACTCAGACTTACTCACTGTCAGGCTCAATTCAGAGCACATCAGATTTGACAGTACTAGCTTTTCTCTATAGATTCGGCACCTCTGATACATTTAGTGTCAGACATAACAGAATGTCGAGAAGTTGTTTGGTGTAGGTCAGCGCAATGCTCTTCCGGCTTTGTGAAAAATAGGATCGGGCGACGTTCTTATCCCAATAGAATTCTACAGTCGTGACGAGTTCTATTTTATAAACCAGACAGCCATAGTCGGCATTGTCAGAAAACTATTAGTCTCCAATGGGGATTTCATAGCTGATCGTTCAAATAGTGCGGGAAGCTGTTCAAAGGGAGAAAGTATGATACGCAAGACAAGGAATTTGATTGGTTTAGGAATACTGCTCGTGATGAGTTTTGTTGCAACTAAAGCTGTAGCAGCTGACGCAGTTTGCTATAACTGCCCCCCACAGTGGGCAGATTGGGCTTCGCAATTGAAGAGCATTAAGCAAAATCTCGGGTATGACATACCACATGACAACAAGAATTCTGGTCAAACACTTTCACAATTGTTAGCTGAGAAAAGTAGCCCAGTCGCAGATGTCGCCTACTACGGTGTCTCTTTCGGTATTCAAGCCGCTGAAAAAGGAGTAGTTGAAGCATACAAGCCAAAGCACTTTGATGAGATTCCAGAAGGCTTGAAGGATAAAGATGGCAAGTGGTTTACCATTCATTCCGGTACACTTGGGCTTTTCGTAAATATTGACGCATTAGGCGGCAAACCTATCCCGAAATCATGGAAGGATCTGATGAGTCCTGACTACCGAGGAATGATTGGATATCTTGATCCTTCATCAGCATTTGTAGGTTACGCCGGAGCAGTCGCTGTAAATCGAGCCTTTGGTGGTACACTTGAAAATTTTGATCCGGGAATTAAGTTTTTTAAGGATTTAGCGGCAAACGACCCAATCGTTCCGAAACAAACTTCATATGCAAGGGTTCTTTCAGGCGAAATCCCAATTTTGTTTGATTATGATTTCAATGCCTATCGTGCAAAATACAAAGACAACGCTAATGTTACTTTTGTTATTCCGGAGGAGGGCACTGTAGTAGTTCCTTACGTAATGAGTTTGGTGAAAAACTCACCTCACCCAGAAAAGGGTCGAAAAATACTCGATTTCATTATGTCAGATGAAGGCCAAAAAGTTTGGGCTAACGCATTTCTAAGACCTATTCGTGCATCTGCGATGTCAAAGGAAGCAGCAACAAAGTTCCTTCCAGCTTCTGATTATGCCCGCTCTACTCCTCTTGATTACGCAAAAATGGCAGCAGTCCAGAACTCATTCAAGGAACGCTATCTGAACGAGGTTAGATAAGATCAAAAAATTTGCTGTTTAAATTAATTCTCAGATGAACGCAAATTATCACTATGATCCGTCGAGAATATCCTAGATACTTTCTATTGATTTTGCCTGCAGCAATTATCTTCACAACTTTCTTCTTTGTGCCAATGACAAGACTAGCAGTTGTTGGCGCTACTGGTGACGAGGGAGTAGCTAGTTATCTTAGTATTATCCAAACTCCTCGTCATTTTGAGAGTATGGTAGCTACGGTTCTGCTCTCAATTGGAGTAACCGCCTTTGCTCTCGTAATTTCCACGATTGCTGGATTATTTCTTGTCCGTAACCGGTTCCGTGGTAGTGAGACGTTAGTCTCGCTACTGACGTTCCCACTTGCATTTCCAGGAGTAGTTATCGGGTTCATGATTATCCTCTTAGCTGGAAGGCAAGGTTTAATTGGTAGCATCAGTAATTATTTGATTGGTTATAAAGTTGTTTTGGCTTATTCAATGTGGGGACTTTTTCTTGGATATTTATATTTCTCTATCCCTAGGGTCATTTTAACTATTATGGCTGCGGCCGAGAAACTTGATCCAGCACTAGAAGAAGCTGCTCAATCACTTGGTGCATCATCTTGGGAAGTGATCGTTGACGTTATTTTGCCAGCCCTCAAGCCTGGATTGATTGCTTCTGGCGCCATCTGTTTTGCTACTTCAATGGGTGCATTTGGCACTGCCTTCACGCTAGCGACAAACATAGATGTACTCCCAATGACGATCTATACTGAGTTTACTTTAAATGCAAATTTTGCGGGTGCTGCCAGCTTATCAATCATATTAGGAATAATTACCTGGATTGCGTTATTGTTAGCGAGAAGCCTCTCAGGTTCAACCGTTGCAGCCTCTGGATAAAAAGTAAATATGCGCCGCCCCAAAATCTTTTATGGGCAATTGTTTTTCACTCTTATTGTATGTGCATTTTTAATTGTACCAGCTATTTTGTCTGCATTGGCTGGAGTAACAGAAAATTTTTTTGTGGGTTTGAAGAGTGGTTTTACATTTCGTTGGATTATAGAAGTTTGGGAACTTTATTCTGAAACAATCTATCTCTCACTGCTTATTGCCGTATTTTGTCTAATAATTAATCTTTTTATCGGTGTTCTAGCAGCGTACTCGTTGGCTAGAATTGGTGGGAGAACAGCACGGATTGTTGAAGAAATAATTGTGTTGCCTGTTGCTATACCTGGGCTGGCAATAGCTCTAGCACTTATTATTATGTATGGGGGTTTTCGTGATTTTAGAACCAGTTGGTTATTTATTTTAGTTGGACATGTACTCTACACACTTCCGTTTATGGTTCGTTCTGTCTTAGCGGTCTTGACAAGTACTAATTTTAAAATACTTGAGGAAGGAGCTGCAAGTCTGGGAGCACCTTTCTGGCATCGTTTTATCAACGTTGTTTTGCCAAACGCCAAGCCAGGCATATTAGCTGGCTCGTTGATGGTAATAACTCTATCGGTTGGGGAATTCAATCTTACTTGGATGCTACACACACCTATGACAAAGACATTACCTGTTGGCTTAGCAGATAGTTATGCATCAATGCGCCTAGAGGTTGCCAGCGCATACACCTTGGTCTTTTTTGTGATGATTGTACCACTACTGATTGCCATGCAACTGCTAGCTAACAGCAAGCGCCAAACAAAAAATCTCATTCAAGATGAGGATGCCCATTGAATGAATTGCTGATTAAGAAGAGATAGCTTATGAGTTCAAATGCAACTGCAGTTACACTCCATAAGTGTGCGAAAACTTTCGAAGATGGAACACGGGCCTTAGATCCTGTAGATCTAGCAGTCGAAGGTGGGGAAACTGTAGTTCTTCTTGGGCCTTCAGGTTGTGGTAAAACTACATTATTGCGAATTGTAGCAGGACTTGAAAATCCAGACAAATCTGGAGAGGTTTGGTTTAACAATGATGATGTGACTGAGCTACCTATCGAAAAGCGAAACGTCGGTATGGTATTCCAGTCCTATGCATTGTTCCCAAATATGACAGTCGCAGAAAATGTGGCGTACGGGCTACGAGTACGCAAAATGTCAAAGCCTGAAATAGAAGCTAGAGTTCTGGAAATGCTAAAGATGATGCGTATCACTGAACTCGCAAATCGGAATATCGATCAACTTTCGGGTGGTCAACGTCAAAGAGTTGCCCTTGCTCGTGCAATTGCAGTACGACCAAGGGTCCTTCTGCTTGATGAACCGCTTACAGCTCTTGATGCTCTCCTAAGGGAACGTCTTAGGGTTGAAATTGATAGTCTATTGCGAAGTCTCGCGATTACCTCCATTTATGTAACGCATGATCAAGCTGAAGCAATGGCTCTTGGTGATCGTATTGTGGTGATGTCCAAAGGTAAAATTGTACAAACAGGTTCACCAAGAGAAATTTACAATAACCCTAAAAACTCTTTTGTAGCTGACTTTATTGGAACAGTGAACAGGATACCCTCTGCAATGACTGACGGAATAGACACTCCCAAAGAGCATGATTTGGTATTTCGCCCAGAGGATGCTGAAATCGTTGAAAAGTCTTCCGGTCAATTCAATGGAAAGGTCGTAAATTCTTTTTTCTTGGGAGACAGGATTCGCTTGATTGTCGATTGTGGTGCACCTGAGTACATCACGATTGAATCATTTCAGCGAGATGTAATTGAAGAAGGGGATGAAATATCAATTCGTGTTCATCAAGACAGATTTTTAGAAATTAATTGAGAAGTCACCTAATTTATGATTCTGGCACAACTGACAGACACACATATTCGCTCAGGAAGACAGGTAGCCTATGGTCGTGTTGATACGTGCTCAATGCTTGAGAATGCAATTGCCCATATTAATAATTTCAGACCCAATGTAGAAGCAGTCATCGTCACTGGTGACATCACGGACAGAGGAGAGCTAGAAGCCTTTAACCTATTTCGGGAAATCATCAATGAATTAGTCCCACCATGGTATGTCGTTCCAGGCAATCACGACAGTAGAGAGAATTTTCTGCAAGCGTTCAAAGATTGCCATTATCTTAACGATAGCTCTGACTTTATACATTATTCTATTGAAGATCATCCTGTAAGACTTATAGGTTTCGATACAACTGTTGAAAATAAACCTTATGGTTTTTTGACAGGAGAAAGACTCCTGTGGCTAGATAACTGTTTGGCAGAAAAAACTCAGGAAACAACGATACTATTTCAGCATCATCCACCATTTTTTACCGGTATCAATCACATGGATGTGCAGAACTTACTCAATGGAAAAGAATTAATTCAATTACTTACATCCCATAGACAGGTGCAACATGTTGCTTGTGGTCACGTTCATCGGGCATCTGAAACATGCATTGATGGTGTGGGAATAAGCATCGCACCCAACGCTGCACATTCCACAACACTTGATCTTGATCCAAGTGGCCCATCATCTTTCAGCATGGATCCACCAGCTATTCGTATATTCCGAGTCGATGCTGAGGGTTATCTCACAAGCCATCTAAGCTACTTGGGAAGTTTTGATGGTCCTCACCCTTATTTTAGTCCTGATGGAAAATTGGTAGGGTGAGCTGAAAATATTTGTTGATCACCTGTTGCTTACACTTCCTTGAACAGTGAATAAAGTCATATTGGAAGTGTTTTCTCAGCCGGTCTTGCGGTCATTTTCTCTCTGATGAAGAATTAAAAAGAGAGCTACACCAAAAGCACACGCTGCTGTTCTGGGGTCATCAGCAAGTTCTCTTACAAGGTACAGTTAGAGAAATTGGTTCGCTTGGGCTCAACAGGGGCGACTCTATGCCTCAATGATTGTCTTCTGGGAAGATGCTCTCCTCATCAAGTCTGGCTGGGTCACTGGCTTCCACGTGCAGAACTGGAATGAGAAACTTCAACAGACTTCTGGGATTAGATTCCTTCCTCCAACTATCTCTGAAATGCTAAGATCAGCAGCCTTACCCCCACATCACAAAGATCCTTTTGACCTCTTGTTGATTGCCCAAGCCCTCACGCATCAAATGATTCTGATCACTAAAGACTAGACGATTCAGCGCCAAGAAGTTCCGGTCTGCTGGGATGGCCTTGCAGGACTCAGCTTGGATTGATTGCTCCATAAGCCTGTTCATTTAAACCTTTGATGTATGTGGCTTTTTGCAAAGACCATCGATAGAAATATAATTTTTCTGTAGCCTCTAATCCGCCCATTGGTCATCTTCTCCCCCAAGAAGAAGAAAAATGAACTGATGATTTGAAAATCCTCACCGTGTGGGAAAGGGGAATTACATGGGAACCCTTCATTCAGCCGACGAGGGGTTCGACTTGAAGTTCAGCTACTTTTAGAAAGTCTACATCGCCTGTAAGGAAATGGTGTTCTTCTCTCAGCTAGAGGCAACTTGCTGCTTGTAGGGCATCTAGAGTTCGCAATTTGTGCTGAATGCGGATCACAGTTGCCAACCCAACAACATTTTGGCTGAGTTCTATCCAGTATAGGTCGGGGCACTCAAAGAAGACATCATAGCTTTTTAGCAACTCCAAGATCTTGTGCCAGCAAGTATTCTCTCAGAAAGCTGAGCTAACACGCTTCCTAAAACAAAATCCAATGGGTTGATTTAAACTGAGCAAACCAGCAACAGTGGAATTCAATCGACACATGACACACAGAGATTCATCAACCGAGTAGCACAATGAAGCCACTACCTACGTTTTATGGTTGTATTCCAGCCTTGATGACACCCTGCAACGAATCAGGCACCCCAAATTTTGATGCGCTAACGCGCAAAGGGCGGGAACTGATTGAGGAAGGGATGAGTTCGGTCGTGTACTGCGGCTCAATGGGTGACTGGCCGTTACTTTCCGAGGAGCATCGTCGCCAAGGAGTGAACGCCCTGATCAGCGCTGACCTGCCAGTCATCGTGGGAACCGGTGCTCAAAATACTCGGAATGCAGTGGTTCATGCTGTCCACGCAAAAGCCAGTGGTGCAATCGGCTTGATGATCATTCCCAGGGTACTCTCCAGAGGTACTTCCCCCGCAGCTCAGCGAGTTCATCTGGCTACGGTTCTGGAAGCTGGAGTTGATCTTCCATCCGTTATTTATAACAGCCCGTACTATGGATTTGAAACGAAGGCGGAGTTGTTTTTTGATTTACGGAGAGATTACCCACATCTCGTGGGATTTGAGGAGTTTGGTGGGGCAGAGGCACTGAGTTACGCGGCAGAACACATCACCAGCAGAGAAGAGGAATTGGAACTACTGGTTGGCGTAGATACTCAAGTTTGCCATGGAATACTTCGATGTGGCGCAATTGGATTGATTACTGGGATTGGCAACGTGCTGCCACAACCCGTGCTGAAGTTGTTTGCACTCTGCCAAGTCGCTCTCAGCGGTGACGTCCAAGCAAAAAACTATGCCTATGAACTTGAGGACGCCCTGATAACACTTTCCACTTTTGATGAAGGCCCAGACCTTGTCCTCTATTACAAATACCTCTTGTTTCTCAAGGGAGACTCCGACTACCAGCACCATCTCAATACCTTTGATGAATTGAGCCCAAGCCAGAAAAATTTTGCGAAGAGCCAGTTGGCTTTATTTGAACGATGGTGGGATGGGTGGTTAGGAAAACAACATCCTGTAGAATAGTTTTCAAATCCTGACCAGTCTTCTCAAACAACAAGGTTGAACCCGTTCATTCCTCCAGGTTGTCAATCACAATTGGTTCAATCGAATCTGCCGGGTGGAAGCCAAAGACACGGGAGTAGAAATACAGCTCAAGTTCTAAGCAACGCTTGATATTCTCTGCGATACGGAAGCCATGCTGTTCTTTTTCAAAGGGCACATACGCTACAGGAACTCCCTTAGTGCGGAGAGCTTCCACCATCATTTCTGCCTGGTTGGGGGGGACCACTTGATCCTCCAGACCATGGAAGAAGATACAGGGACTCGAAAGTTGATCCAGGTGGTTGATCGGTGAACGAGCCTGGTAGACTTCTTTCTCCTCTGGGTAGCTGCCGATCAGCTGGTCCAGGTAGCGCGATTCGAATTTGTGTGTTTCCTGAGCGAGGACTTCTAAGTCACTGATGCCATAGAGGCTTGCTCCTGCTTTGAAAGTTTCAGCAAAGGTCAGAGCGGCCAGCGTGGTGTAGCCTCCAGCGCTGCCTCCTCTGATGGCCAGGCGTAATGGATCGGCTTTTTGCTGATGTACCAGATACTCTGCCCCGGCTACAGCATCCTCCACATCGATGATTCCCCACTGGTAGATCAGCTCATCTCGGTAGGCTCTCCCATATCCTGTAGATCCACGATAGTTCAGGTCAAGCACCCCAAATCCACGTGTTGTCCAGTACTGTGTCTTGAAGCTCAGCACTGCGTGAGTAGCGCTGGTGGGACCGCCATGAAGCATAACAATCAACGGCGGAGCTTCTCCATCCAGACCCTGAAAATCTTTGTTTGTTGGGGGATAATAAAACCCATGAGAAACTGCATTTCCTGCCGTAGGAAATGCAATCGTTTCTGGAACAGAGAAGTAAGACTCCTCCAACTCCAAATCTGTAGAAGTCTGGATGGTTCGTATCGTTTTGGTGGAGAGTGCAATTTCGATGATTTCTGGAAAAAGCTTTGGCGAGGATACCACTGTCAGGAGTCGATTATCAGAAAGAGACAAATTCCCAATGGAGGTATAAGGGAGATCCAAGTCTTCCAGATTGCCTGAGTCCAGATCTAGCAAGGCTAGTCGATCAAGATTCTTTTCACTGTAGCAGCAGATGATTTTGCTTGAATCAAGAAACTCGTAATGGTGCATCCCAAATACCCAGTGAGGACCACCAAATTCTGCTTGCCGTGGACACACACCCTGGCTGGATTGTTCGCGATAAAGGTTCCAGCTACCGCCTTCATCAGAGATGTAAAAGAGCTCTCCAGTCGGTGAAAACTGCGGTTGTTGCACAGAAATTTTCTGCTCTCCTTGTTTTCCACCAGCCACCGGTACCATTTCTCTGGGCATACCTGCTTCATCTAGTCCAGTGGCCCAGATCGTCGACTCGTCCCAGGGCATGTTGGGGTGATCCCAAGTCATGAACGCCATCCTTGAGCCGTCTGGACTGATCACTGGGGAGCTATAAAAGTCGTGTCCCTTGGCAAGAATCGTCAGCGCTCCTGTTTCCATATCAACAGCGCTCAGCTGGTTTTGGGGTTCCCCAGAGACGTTGTGGTCTTCAACCACGTAGATGATGCGGTTCCGTCCAGCATCGACACAACCATTCGCAAAACGAAAGCCTTCAACTCGCGTTAGCTGGGTTGGTGCTGCATCTTCTAATCCTTGGCGATAAAGTTGCTGATCTGAAAAATTGGAAAAATAGATGCTTTCTCCATGAATCAGCGAGGCTCCCCCTCCATACTCATGCACTCGGGTTCTGATGTTGAAAGGAGCTGGGGTGATGTCGTGTACGTTGCCCGCTTGATCCCGTTTAACCAAAACCGAGCGACCGCCTTCTTGAGGACGTGACTCGATCCAGCAAAGTCCATTTTGCAGCTCATGGGGTGAGGACAAGCCAATGGAACCAGCAACGATCAAATCCGTGCTGATTGGTGATTTCCAGGAACCATAAGAAGCTTTGGTCATATTTCTTAGTTAATGAGGAAGATGAATGGAATGTTGAGTTTGATATCAAGAGTTTGGGTTAGCAAAGAATGATGAACCAATTTGTTGCAAACGTTTTGATGTAGCACAAGAATCTGGGAAAAAAACTCGGTGTTACCAAGTAAACGATGGTGGTCTCAATCCTACCAATGACCAAACATTGCGTCGATATACGCTAACAAAGAGCTTTCAAAGACTCCAAAATGGCCCAGTTAGTCCTAGTTCCGCAAACATCGCCTGCGTTGAGTCAACCGAGCGTCTTTCCCAATATTTTTCTGCTCGCCCAGAGTACCACTTGGTCGCCAATTGATGGCAGGTTTGGAGCGAAATCGTTGCTCCATGACTTTGAGTCGTTCTCTTCAGCCAATTCTGCAAATGTGCTTTCGAACTGAAAGCGAGGATCGTGGCTCAGGTGAAGCCAATCTTTTCCCAGAACCGTTTGGCTGGAACAACAAAATGCACAAGCCATTCGGAGGTAATTGGCTGGTTTTTGCCAATCAACAGATCCAAACGATCATCACACTCTCCACACCCACACGGGGTGTGACCTTCGGCATCCTTGCCAACGATGGCAGCAATACCGAAGACATCCCAAATTCAATTACCGTAATATTTTTTTTCGTCTATTTGGGCAGTGTAGTTGGTAGGCAAGGCAGAAAACGGATGGGCCATCCAGATCGAGTGACTACCAGGAGCCAGTGCAATATCATGTGAAGCGGCAAGTCGCTCGAAAGCGCTTTCTATTTTGCCAATCGGCAGTTGAAATCGTTTTGCAGTTTCTGCTGTTGTCGGTGGCTGCAATGTACTTATCAAGGTTTGATAGATGAAGTATCTCACCTCAGTATCAAACATAGAGTCTTTGGCCATAGTTTTACTCCAAGATTCTCATCTGATGTGCTTTCTAATTTTTAACAAGACACTTCAGAGTAACTTTTCTGTGAAGAGACGCAATGACGGTAGTTTTGATTTGGCGAATGAACTTGACTGAGCACACTTATTTTAAATGAAATCCTGCGATCAGTGTCTCGAAGAAATGGATACGCTGTTTAGGGTGCGTATTTCCGCAAGCAAGGAGTGGATCTTTATCTGCAGGGGATGCCTGGAAGTTGTGCGACCAAACAATCCGAACTATCAGTATGGGGGAACGTGGAAGAATCGAAAAAACAAAAAATGAACGCTCATGGAACCTAAGATTACCGACAGTAGGTCTGCTTCAGCATTGGCCATCTCTCATTTCCTTTCTTATCATCGGCGTCGTATCAATCAGGGAGAAAATATCTTCCAAAGACACATTGCTTGATCTCAACTTTACTCCACCATCTTTGCCCAGTAGCAACAACTGAAATCCTAAACTTGATACTGTGAACTGTTTGCTCATCTCGTCAAACTCCTCTGACCCCTTGGAGCGGATCCATGTGGACAAGATTTCTGTCTGCAAATGCACAGGTCCTTTCTTCTATTTGCATTTTAAGGGCAAGGCGCGCCGGTTCCCGCGCTGATGAGAAGAAGGTAATGATCACACGGTTTTTCCCAAGATGGTCTTTCAGTGGAATCGCTTGAAGCGGCATGATGATTACAGGATTGATGAGTGCGAATAGCAAAGCAACGACCAGACGATGGGACATCATTAGTAAGATCTCAATCAGTCATCATCCGCAGAGATCTTGTTCTCAACACAAAATTTCCGAAGCAGAACCGTTGAGAATCTCATCGGCCTGTAAGTCCCACAGCTCATACTCATCCAACTCTTCTAGTTCATCTAGTTCCAACACTTTCTGACGTTGCTGATCTTTCTCAAGAATATCATCAATGCAGATCACACTCATATTCCCTCATTGCAAAACATTTCCATCAAGATCATTGCTCCAGAACCTTCCATGATCAGATATCAGCTACACTTCTTTCGGTCAATTTCGAGTAAGAAGCCTCTTTGAAAAATCTAGGGTTATTTTTTCCTCAAAAGCTATGAGTTTTACCGCTACTGGCAATATCTGATGCATCCACCTCCTTGGTTTTTAAATAAGATCACTCTGGCAAGCCGGAACCTATCTCACTGTGGATTTTCGAAGAAGATCAACAGAAATCCAAGGAAAGCAATTGCTGTGGCCAGAGAGCTATAAACAACGATTGCGCTGACTATTTTTCGAATTTTTGGATTGATAAAGACTGTCTCAGAAAACATGAATTTCCCTTAGTTGTGGAATTGATCAATTGATGGATGCGAGCGTAATTTACAATTATGAAGGACTGCTCCATCTAAAAACAAACAATTCTTTCCAAGAATATTCTTAAGTTTCTCTACGAGTTCAATAGTATCTTATCAAGAAATTCATTTCTCCAGATTTACAAAGCTAAGCTATTTATTTTCCACAGAGAAACAAAAAGCAACTGCCATAGAACATTTCGAAAGAGCTACGTATGAAATTTCTATCGGTTGGTAAAACGGATAATCCATCGTTTCTTGAGAAAATCATTATTAACACCTACATCTCTCATCAATTTTCTCACGCAATTTCTTCCTTTTTGTCTGTAAATTAAAATGTGCAATAATTTTAGTATTTTGATTTAAAGGAATGCGTGGCAAAAAGCTTGAAAAACGTTTCTTTGCCGCATTTTCCCAGATCAGTAAAGTATCAACACTCCAGTCACTTGGAAATTTTCACGAAAAATTCCCATGAGGGTGTGCACAAATCATATGGCATACATTGGATAGATATTTCGGAATTGAATGATGCTGGGGAGATGGCAAAACAATCTGCCGTATTAGTCGGTTTGATCTGTTTTGGATTCGTGAGTGCTACCAGCTTTATATTATTCTAACCCAAAATCTCTTGGTTACCAAGAGATTCATGGACCACGAGAATTAGTTCTAGGATCTCTTGAGATCCACTGCAAAGCAATTCATTGAGTTAAGATTCAGACCAATTTTTTTTTGATTCTTACAATAGAGATCCTCAATGATTGTTGTTATCTAAAATTTTATAGCAAATAAGAGAGACAATGGCACTTTCTAGTACAAAGATTAAAATTTCTCCCATCCCGCTCCTCTTAACTCTACTCCTAACATGTACTTCACCGCTGATGATTCAAGCTGCAGGTAGCTCAGACGAAGATGATAGTGATCCACAAAGATCTAGAAATTATCAAGAAGCTGTCAGCTACATAAAAAAATCTGATTACAGTTCAGCTATTCCACTCTTGAGAAGAGAATTAAAAAGAAATTCAAGAGACGCTGATGCTCACAATTATATGGGTTATGCATTACGCAAAAGTAATGATCTGAAAAATTCTGCAGTTCATTATGCCAAAGCACTTGAAATCAATCCGAAACACCTGGGAGCTCTTGAGTACCAAGGAGAACTTTTTCTTACGATAGGTAATTTAGATCTTGCGAAGGCTAATTTGCAAAAACTTGATAAGCTCTGTTGGTTGGGCTGCGATGAATATGACGACCTCAGGGCCTCTATTGAGGATTATCAGCAAGGAAAAAAGAGCAGCAGATATTGATGAAACAACGAATTTGTAAAGAATATTTCTTTGTTAGAATCCATTGCATCAGAAACTTGAGTTTGAGATGAAAATCAAAGTAATTATATTATTCACAGCACTCTCATTTTTACTAATTGGATGCCCTGGCAAAAATACTCCACCACAAAACAGTAGCCATAAATCTGGATACTCCAAAAAATCTACTTATTAAAAGTATTTTACAATTGAATAAATAACTGCATTAACCATGTTGTTACAAATGTAACTACTTCACACTCAATCACTTACACAGCAAACTATACAATAAAATACGCTAGATAGTTCTCGAAGACGCCTGCTAAAAGTCACTGCCACAGGAGTGCTGTCGGCACCATTCGCAAAGTTCACAAGCCAATCAGCGTGCGCTGGTAGCTACGAGAAGAGATTACGGTTAGATAGTTGACAAACTAAAGCCCTCCAACACTCTCATGTTGCTATAGAATCAACAAATCCTCCCTACAGGGATGGATTCATCTGCGGCAGTTGTATTCAGTGAAAGGGATGAGATGCCGAGTGGGACCAGTGTGCTGTTGCGGCTGATGCAGGATGGCACTCTGCAGGGGTAAAAAGACAATTCAATTTGACTAGCATCAAATTTGTCCAAAACTTTCCTCAGCAGCATGGCAAAAAAATTGTGCCCTGCAGGAACAAATATCTCACAAGCTTCCAGACAATTGCCGACCCCTGTATTCCAAGTAATTCAGAACTACTAACAAATTCTAGATCATTGAACGCAGCAAGATTCGGCGGAGACAAACTAATCGATAAGACTTTCTAACACCGATTGAAGAGCAGTCATCCACTGAGCATAAGCGTAAAGTGTTGCGCAGTAGCCCACACTAGCTAAGTATTCTAGACCAGCACATGTTCCTCAGTTCCCAGAACACACCAGTCCTTGAACCTGATGCGGCCATCATAAGCCACGGCAAGAACTTCCTTCAGCAATAGCTGTGAGAAACTATAACCATTGACCTTGGCAACCACTCAAAAATACTTATCTCGTTCCACATCCACGAGATCAATCTGTTGGGCCTGTTCCAGCAGTTCCCACACGCGATCCTTAGTATGCGGTGCCAGTTATTCTTCCTAAGTCCAACGGCTACGAATCTCTGACGCATCGATGCCCGCCCCCCGAATCCCTAGCTCTTCACCAAAAACGGATGGTAAGTTCTTCAAATTCACGGTGAGTATATCGGCATCGTAGGCATGGACATACTGCACACCTAGAAAGTCTTCTGCCTGTGCTTAAATGGTCGACAGTAACAGGCAGAGTAACAACAGCTGGAAATGATAGGAGAAGAAGGCCTAGCCAATCGAACGGAGTGGATCAACTGAAAGCCTTGGGAACTCTGTATGCTCAAATCCACGGCGGTCAGCTTTTCGGCGATCATTTGCTACAGGAACACTTTGAACCCGGCGATCGGTCGGCTTGCGGCGTTCGGAAATCCTACCACGTCGATCACCTCTACGGCGATCTTCTTTGATGCCTACCTCGGAGAGCTCTATGTGAATCTTGCGGCGCTCCTCACGGGTTCGGCGTTCTGGCAAATCAGCTTCGATGATCCCACCAAGGGTTAAGTGAATCGAATCACCTGTCTTTGTCTTTTTCATAAATTTCTCAGCTCACTCCTCGATTCTGAAAGGACTGTTTTCTTGAAACTATTGGTCGAATTAGAGAAACCCATCAATAATCCCCAGTCTTTCAAGTCGGCATGTTGCTTCTGCTCTCAAGTTCTAGGACCAACCCCTAAGATCATGGATTTTTAAACTTTGATGGTGAGATATACTCCAAAGGGAATCTATTGCCAATTCTTTCTTACCAAAGCAACTTTTCTGCAATAGTACTGACAAGCAGAGAACTCAACAAGCCCAGCACAGGAATGCTCAACTCTGACCAAATGAAGTATGAAGGCAAGCGATATCCACCTCCCAACAGCTCGTATTCTCTGCCTAAGCAGCAACCAATTCTTCCTAACCTCTCAATGATTGCGTGACGAGCCTTTAGAAAACCGATAATCTTGGGATAGTTCAATCAGATGATTTGCTGATCTCAGGCAACATCCACTTCTAGTTCCCTACCGGTCATCATAAACTCAGTGATGGAATCATGTTCTGTTATTTTCTATACCCTCCAAACTTCTTTCCTACAGGAGGAGTCGACTTACGAAGGCTCCCATGACTAAGAATGTTGCCATTCCTTCACAAACGTATCGCTGGGTCATGCTCTTTGGAGTTTGGTTGATCTATTTCTGTTTCGGGTTGACGGTTTCGGCGCTTGCCCCACTGGTTCGGCCCATCACAGAAGACCTCTCGATGAGTTATGCAGCAATGGGGAGTGTGCTCGGAGCCTGGCAGCTCATTTACATTGGAACTGCTCTGCCGTGTGGCGCGCTGATTGACCGTTTTGGTCTACGGCGTTCACTGCTGATGGCTTCACTACTGATGGGGGCCTCTGCGCTGTTACGTTCACAGGCTGAGGACTATATGATGCTGCTGGTCGCAGTGGCCCTGTTTGGCCTAGGGGGTCCACTGATCTCAATTGGCGCTCCAAAGCTGGTTAGCCTCTGGTTTGAGGGTCCACAAAAAGGACTGGCGATGGGCCTGTATGTAACAGGGCCGGCATTGGGTTCCAATGCTGCTCTCTCGCTAACGAACTCAGTTGCCATGCCCTTCTTTGAGAACCAGTGGCGCAGCGTAATATTCATTTACGGAGTGATCGTGCTGCTGTCTGGAGTTGTCTGGTGGGCAATCAATCTGGAACCGGGAAGCCAACGACTGGAACAGAAAAGTTTGCAGGAGGCCCGACCCGCCCAGTGGGGTCTATTTCTGCGATTAAGTCAAATCCGGGCTGTGCAGTATGTTTTACTGATCAGTATCGGCATTTTTCTTTACAACCACGGCCTGAGCAACTGGCTGCATGAGATCCTGATGACCCGCGGTTTGAATTCAGAGAAAGCTGGAGTCTGGGCTTCGCTGCCCACAATGATTGGTGTACTAGGGGCACTACTGATTCCCCGCAAGGCAACGCCTCCCTATCGGGTTCGCATTCTAACTGCTCTGTTTCTACTGGCAGGTTCTGCCTCTCTTTGCTTTCAGTCTTCGACAGAGTGGATTCTACTGCTAGGCTTGGTCCTCAAGGGCATCACTCAGGGTTCGATGATGACAATCCTGTTGCTTGTGTTGATAGAAGTTCCAGAGGTAGGTGCTAAGAACTCAGGCTCAGCGGGAGGGATGTTCTTTGCCGCAGCAGAAATTGGCGGGGTTCTGGGCCCATTGGGACTCGGAGTCTTGTCTGAGTGGACCGGAAACTTCCAAGGAGCATTGGGGGGATTGACCTTCGTTTGTTTCTTGCTGCTTCTCCTGCTCAACCTGCTACAGCGTTCTGATGAACACTCTACTTGACTCCGCGAGTGATCAACGCATCTCCACGATTTTTAGACCAACCTCTGCCAGTTGCTGAATGGGATCATCGCTGTAGGTCATTGCTTCTTCGAGAGCAAACACCGCAATGTAAGCATCATCTTTTTCAGGCACATCCAACAGGGGTGAAGCACGACCTGAATTGATTTGTTCCCGTAGCTGATAGAGCGTCCGGAAGTAACTCAACTCTAGGAACTCCTCAATGAAGCGCCGAGTCACTTCCTGATTCTCTAAATACACCACGAGGGTTGCGGCATTACTATCAAAACTTTGCCGAGTCCGTCCCTCTACCAAAGCAATAAGCTCCTGGCGTGAAAAATTTGGAACCGAGTTGGAAGCTATCCAGATTTCTTGTGCCTCTGTCGAACCCAGCAAGAAAAGCCAGATTCCCAGCAGGGCCATCAGCTTTTGCATAGATCCTCAGAATTCATAGGTCACCGAAATCGCTTGGGCTTTCCAATTTTCGCCCATCTCTTCGCGCCACTCTAAAGATTCGGAAGTTTCTTTGTTTTGTGAGTAACGCAGGCCGAAGTGACCTGTCTTATCATGGAATTCGTACTTCAGAGTCCAATCGTGATGGGGCCTGTATTTCAGACCGGCAAAGCGATGAGTACCCCCAAATATTTGCTCATTATTTTCCTCAACAGACCAATCCCCGTAGCCAAAATGAGTAATAAGTTGCTTCATGTGCAGGGTCAGCACGGCAGAACGGTGTGTGTCCAGCCGCTCACGAAGACCTGAATCAGCTGCCGTAGTAATACACTGCATGAAGGAATAGTAGTCTTGCTGTGTACCTTTTGCTACATAATACAAACGTGACTGTTCTAAGGTCATTTGCCATTCTTCCCACCACAACTCCAATCCATCATAGTCGATCACATAAGGTCGAGTAAATTCACCAGTTGGTGGTGGCCCACATTGGTGAGACTGCAGAAAATTATTAACACCAATCTGCTGCGTAAGATCGAGTGATTCCCAGTTAGTTTGAAGTAATGATTGGGCCGCAGACTTTTGATAATAGGAGTAAGGAATCTGAATAAAATGAACAGGTTCATGGTGATCCTTGCGAATCCGGATCATCTCCCAGAGTTCCAATTCTAGCGAGGCAAATTGGTTTTCCTGGCGATCTAACTCCATACCTAATTCTGAAAGTACGGTCAGATAATCTTCTTGGGGCTCTGGATAATCACGAACAATACGACCCAGTTCAAGCTGTGCTTGAAAGTTTGAACTTCTTGGTGTGTAAAAGTAGGTCACCCAACCATCCCCTCGATCGAAGATGGCTGCATTCTGTCCCCAATAGATCTGCATCGGCTGGGCGTGATGAATACCAAGTCGATCCGCAGGATTTAGCCGCTGCATGTTGTAAAAACCATAGGGCAGCTGCAAACGCCCGAATCTTGTGCCAACAATACTCTCACCAAGATAAGTGTTTGCATCCAGCAGCAAGAATTCAAACTCACTGTCCGGGCCATCATTAAGGTAAGGCTGGTAAGCATAAAGGGCTCGGAAGGAAAGCCAAGGTTGCATGACCCAATCCAAGCGCAGCGCTGCTTCCCAGCCACCGTCTTCCTGCTGCGGCAGATGCAAGGGCTCAGGATCGGTCTGCATCCAAGCCTTGGAAACCCAGCCACTCCATTGTAGTTTGGCAAATGGCGATGTATTTTCGTTGGCCAAGATCCCCCAAGGCCAAAGTAGCAAACACCAAAAGATTTTTCTCATGATTTTCTCAGAATTGTTGTCGAACGCTGCAAACTATACTAATGTATTTAAGTGTCAACATCATATAACAGGTCTGATTTTGTTATAATTATTCTGGATTTGTAATCCTAACTGACAAATTCAATGTCCAACTTGCTTGAACAACTCAGACGCCAACCGCTGAATCGACAGATTAGCTTGTCGATCTGGATGCTCTTTTTTAGCACTGGAATGCTGTTCGGATTCGGCCTTTACCACTACATGGAGGAAATCGCTGAAAAAAATTTTCAACAGAACCTTCAGCAGGATCAACTCATTGCGGAGATCTTTCTACAGAACCAATTTAACGAGTTTACTGATGAAACAGAGGGCATTGTCAACACCTACAATTTCCTGTTGGAAGCCACGGCTGAAGATACAGCCCGCAACCGCTCCGTCCTGAAAACAATGTTTACAAAACTGAAGGAATCCCCGGGGTTTCTTTGGTTCTTCGATAATACCTGCCAGCTCCAGACTTTCTACAGCAGTACTGGAGAGTTTCCCGCACTACCTAATCTCTGTGAAGAGGCCGGGACGCTGCTACAATTCAGTGAGGATACCCAACAAACCTTTCTACTTTCACAC